>DASSHD010000515.1:0-2392 GCA_035693085.1 Hanamia sp.
TTTGCCCGAACGAAATTGCTCAAGGGTCTTTTTCTTTAATGCTTCGTAATCGAAGTCTTCTTTTTTCTTTTCCATAAAAAAACTGTGTTTTAAAGTTCCTATTTCATTTTGGAACTTTGACACAGTTTATTTTACAGCCTCGTCATTTTACTTCTCGTCTTCTTTAGTTAAATCAAGGTAAGCAAGTATAATATCTTTTATTCGTTTATTATTCTTATGCACAAGCAAGGTTGTATAGATAAATAAACCACCCGCTTCAAAATTATTAGATACCTGGATAATCTTGGTCGAAGGATGTTCATAATAATCGAACCAACTAAGAAATTTTCTTGATCTCGCAGCTTCTCTGCCATCAGAGTTGTCGCACACATAAACAACGGCATTAATTTGAGCGTTAAGAAAATCGCCAACAATGGTAATTACAGTATCCGCAATGTGTTTATCAATTTCGCGTGGAAGCTTAGCATTAACTCCAGATTAAACGAGAAAAAGTAAGGGGCAATTTCCGGCCGATTAGAAAAATAATCGGAAAAACTTAGAAAAGCACAAAGGTATTCAATGCCATTTTCGGTATTGAACTCATAAGTCTGATCATCAATTTTTTGCATCAGGTAAGGTTGCAAACTTAAGGCCATGAGTTTTTTCAAGTTCTTTTAAAGGGATACCATTTCGCAACGCTTCCCGGATTATTTTTTGATCGTCAAGCATTTTTTGAAACATTTCTACTTTGGTCATAGGTTTGGCCTTCGGTCCGCGGTTTGATCTGACAGTTTTCTTTCTTGTATCGGTTGTTGAAGCCATAAAAACTATTTACTGCAAATTACCTTTTTAAAGTAAAAATATCAATGGCATGAAAGTTAAAGTAAGCGCTGAAATGCAAGCCAAATAAAAGAAAAAGACGAATCACAAACGCTTGAATTAAAATTAAAAATGAACAAATTAAAATTATCAGGAAAGCAACTTCGTGCCATCGGTTATCCCGAAGCACCGGTGATTAGCGTTGCTATGAATGTGATGGAAAAGAATTATAAACATCATTCCGGGGGGAGATGCTTTAATATGAAAGCATTAATTAAAATCATGAAGGATATCCCGGCCAGAATCACTTTACCTCCTGCATCATTACCAGCCTGTGATAAAATCCATCCAACGCCATCAAGCTATTATGCGTTCCACGTTCTACGATTTTTCCTTTTTGTAAAACTATAATTTCATCTGCATGGCGAATAGTGCTTAACCTGTGTGCGATCACAATGCTTGTTCTGTTGCTCATCAGATTATTAATTGCATCCTGAACTAATTTTTCACTTTCCGTATCAAGCGATGAAGTAGCTTCATCTAAAATCAAAATAGGTGGATTTTTAAGTACGGCCCTTGCAATAGTAACGCGTTGTTTTTCGCCGCCACTCAGTTTATTGCCGCGCTCGCCTATGATAGTGTTGTATCCATTTTCTTTTTGAAGAATAAAATGATGAGCATTGGCAATTTTAGCAGCATTCATTATTTGTTCTTCTGTTGCATTATCCATACCGAGCGATATATTATTGGCTATGGTATCATTGAATAAAATTGGTTCCTGTGTTACAATACCCATTTGATTGCGCAATGATATTAGTGAATATTCCCTGATGTTAATTCCATCTATCTGCAATTCACCTTTCACTGTATCGTGAAAGCGTGGTACTAAATCTACAAGTGTGCTTTTTCCTGCTCCGGAGGATCCAACTAAAGCAACAGTTTTTCCTTTTCTAATTTTCAGGTTAATATCCTCCAGGGTTATTTTATTCTCGTAAGAAAATGAAACATTTTTAAATTCAATACTATCTTCAAAATTTTTTATGATTACAGGATTTGCAATTTCTTTAATGGAAACATCTTCAGCAATTAAATGTTCAATTCTTTCAATGCTTGCGGCGCCTTTGCGGATATTATAGGCTGCAGCAGACAGGGATTTTAAGGGCTGTATTATCTGTGAAAAAATAAGTATGTATGCCAGGAAATCTCCCGGGTCCAGGAATGAATTTCGTAAAACCAATCTCCCCCCATACCATAATACACATACAACAGCAGCAATTCCCAGCACTTCACTTACTGGCGAAGCAAGATCACGCTTCCGGTTTACCCGGTTTTTTATAGTAAGCAATTCATTATTTTGGTTTTCAAATTTCTGGTATTGTTTTTTTTCTGCGTTAAATGCTTTAATTACCCTTATACCTCCCAGTGTTTCTTCAATAGTGGAAAGAATAGCGCCCAGTTTTTCCTGCGCCCTGGTGCTGTGTTTTTTAAGCGAACGCCCTATGCGTCCAATGATCAATCCGGAAAGATGTAAAAATAAAATAAGAAACATGGTCAATTGCGGGCTTAAAACAATCAGGTATGCAAAAAATATAAT
>DASSHD010000516.1:0-3564 GCA_035693085.1 Hanamia sp.
TAACCGTAACGCTTAATACCATAGCTTTTGACCACAGCATCTTACGGCGGATTGAAACCATTGGGTGAACAACGGTTCCGAAGGGGCTTCCTTCATCGGTTATACAGCATCCTCTTGCGAGGTTCGTGACACACGGCGCATTTCAAAATATGGCTCCGGGTCGAAGGTCACCAACCTTTCGGATTGAGTTTTTAAATCTGAAATTAACTTTTTGAAGGTTGGCAACCTTAGCCATTTTGAAATGCACTCTTCTCATTCCTGATTCATAACAGAATGAAAATGCATCGTTTTAGAAAATATTTTATTTTGAATTTAAACAACAAAATAGGTATTTGAAAAAAATGAGCAAGGTTTTTGATGATAAAAAAATAGGAAGAAAGCAAGTAAAGAAATGAGAAAGTATTTACACAAAAAAGGAATTCAAATTTTAAAGATCCACAAATATCTTTTGATTACATACCAGGGATTGTATAATGCAATTCTTTTTAATTCTTTTCTTTCCACTATTCATTATGCAAATATTTTATCTTTGTTAACCCATTCAAAATTCTACGGCAGGCATTTTCAATCATCACTATAAATAATTAATAAAATGAAAAAAAATATTTTATTCCCGGTTTTGCTGGCAACTGCAATTGTTTTTTGTATTTTTTCTTTTACAAAAATTCCGCCTGTAAAAAAAATAAATCATGGAACTTTACCCGGAACAGATGATGCAGGACTGACACTGCCTAAAGGTTTCACTGCTTCGGTTGTTGCTTCTAATCTTGGCGAAGTAAGGCACATTGCCGTAACTAAAGAAGGTGATATTTATGCAAAACTCCAACGCCCAAAAAATGGAAAAGGAATTCTTTTTTTGAAAGACAACAATGGAAATATGGAAGAGCAAAGCGGCTTTGGTGATTATGGTGGAACAGCCATGCGCATTCATAATGGTTATTTGTATGCTTCTTCCAACACAGATGTTTATCGTTATAAACTCAATGATAATGACCAGGTAATGGATCCATCTAATCCTGAAAAAATAGTTACAGGATTATTGGATCACGGAGAGCATAATTCAAAATCGGTAACGTTTGATGACGCAGGAAATATTTATGTAAACATTGGCGCTTACAGCAATTCATGCCAGGTGCAGGATCGTACTCCCGGTTCAATGGGAAGGCCCGGTTGCCCTATTTTAGATTCCGCAGGCGGTATATGGCAATTTAAAGCAGACAAAGAAAATCAACATTACGGTGATGGAGTTCATTATGCAACCGGATTGCGGAATGTAGTAGGACTGGATTGGAACCAGCAGGACAACGCACTTTTCGTAATGCAACATGGCCGCGATCAATTGCATGATCTGTTCCCACAATACTATGATGCTAAAATTTCTTCACTCCTTCCTGCAGAATGTATGTACGAAATTCATAAAGGCGACAACGCGGGCTGGCCATACATTTATTATGACCAAATTCAAAAGAAACAAATACTAATGCCGGAATATGGTGGCAATGGTAAAAAGACTGCTGATAAAGAATATTTAAATCCTGTAATGGCCTTCCCTGGTCATCTTGCACCGAATGATTTATTATTTTATACCGGTAATCAATTTCCTGAAAAATATAAGAATGGCGCTTTCATTGCTTTTCACGGCTCATGGAACAGAAGCCCTGAACCACAGGCCGGGTATTTTGTTGTATTTGTTCCATTTAAGGATGGGAAGCCAACAGGCAAATGGGAAGTTTTTGCTGACGGTTTTGCAGGTACGAAAGATATTGTTTCACCCCGGAATGCAAAACATCGTCCATGCGGCCTCGCCCAAGGTCCCGATGGATCCCTGTATGTTTCTGATGATGTGAAAGGAACCATTTATAAGATCACTTACAAATAAAAAACAGATAACATTGAAGAAAATTATTATAGTTTCTTTTTTATTCGTTCCTATCATGTTATCCCTGATGGGAATGAAAAATAATTCTTTGGAAGAAAATATTCAAATACAACCCGGTATTCAAAAATCAATAGCCGCCGGAAAAAAGGTTTTTGAAAAATATTGTATTTCCTGTCATCAGGCCGATGGAGGTGGCGTTCCCAATATGAATCCGCCTTTAATTCAAACTTCTTTTGTTTTAGGAAGTAAAGATACTTTGATCAACATCGTTTTGAACGGCCTGAAAAACGTTGATGTGGACGATGAGACTTATAACAATCCAATGCCGGCATTAGGATCTGTTTTAAAAGATCAGCAAATAGCAGATGTGCTAACATATATACGAAATAGTTTTGGAAATAAAGCGTCTGCTATTTCCACAGCGGAAGTGAAAGCGGTAAGAAGTAAAGCGAAATAAGAATTCGCGTTATTTGTTTGCCTGCTCCCCTACCCTGTTATATTGCAACGGTTTACTTAATGGCTTATATAATATTAACCGCAGTCTGAAAAGATTTTGATCTCTCCACAGTAAAGAAATGAATAATTGAAATTCCTATTTCCTGGTATATATATTGCGCAAGGGATAAAACCATGAATGACATAACTTGTAAAACCAAGAAGGTTACTATTGAAAAATTATAATGATACGCCACGGGTTTCAACCCGTGGACGATGAAATATCCTCAAGGGCTTCAGCCAAAGTCTATTAATTCCTTACAGTACATAAACCTTTTACATTTTGGCTAAAGCCGGGAACCAAAACCACAGATCCACTAACTAAAGTTAGTGGCAATTGACATACTGATAGAAAGTATAAAGGGCAAAATCATAAATCATTTAGTTTGAAAATTCACTAATCTACCCATTGCAAACTATAAGTATTGCAAACACATAAACCGGGATTCTGTTTGCGTAAAAACCGGCGTTTGCAACAAGCCTAAAGGCTAACAAAAATTATACCAGATGTGGTCGGTGGACACCGACCACGGCGGCCCGCCTTCGATTGGTGTCCCACCAACCGGCGACAATTTGGAATGCGTCCTTTGCAGCAAGCCAAAATATCTACAAAAATTCTTTAGAAGATCCCAGAAATATTTGTGTAGTTAAATAACTACGCATATATTTGTAGTCAAATAGCTACATAATGAAACGGAGCTGTGTGTAGTTCCATCAGACCTTTAAAAAACAATAAAATTTAACTGATGAATTTACGAAGAGATGTTTTCCAGGCCATAGCGGACCCTACACGAAGAGCCATCCTGTTATTGGTAGCCACGCAATCCATGACAGCAGGTGCCATAGCCGCAAACTTTGACACAGCACGGCCTACCGTTTCAAAACATCTGCAGATTCTCACAGAGTGCGAATTGCTGGAGCAAGAACAAAACGGCAGGGAAATTTACTATTACATCAATGCAAAAAAAATGAAAGAAGTTTCTGATTTCATTGAACCATTCCGCAAAATGTGGGATAAAAGATTTAATAAATTAGAAAACGTAATGAAAAAATATAAAACGAAAATTTAGAAAGATATCACTACCATCCGGAAGTCAAAAAAGATAAATAGCCCATATTACCTTTGAGGTGACAAAACTTCATAAATATATGGGACTATTTACACGCAATAAAAGTAACAAGAAGCCAAT
>DASSHD010000517.1:0-2325 GCA_035693085.1 Hanamia sp.
GAACAGATTACCCGATTGATGGTGGTTTTTTAAAATTGAATACCTAAATTACTAAAAATGAAAAATCTTTTTATTTGTTTGTTGGCTGTAATGGCTATTACTAACAGTCATGCACAAACGTATTCTCCTTCTTCTGCGAATATCGCAGCGAGGAGCCAGTTCCAGGATGATAAGTTCGGCTTGTTTATTCACTGGGGCGTTTTCAGTATTCTTGGTGATGCAGAATGGGTGATGAACAATCAAAATATTTCTGTAAAAGATTACACAAGGCTGATGCATTTTTTCAACCCAACACAATTTGATGCGCACGCCTGGGTAAGCATGGCAAAAAATGCGGGAATGAAATACATTACTTTAATTACCCGTCATCACGATGGTTTCAGCATGTGGAATACCAAATATTCCGATTTCAATATCATGAATACGCCGTATCATAAAGATGTTGTAAAAATGATAGCAGATGAATGCCATAAACAAGGCATCCAGTTATTTTTATATTATTCGTTGCTTGACTGGAGAAGAAATGATTATAGCTGGTGGACCGGCAGAACCGGTCAGGGTACAGGCAGAACAGTACATGGCGGCTGGAATGATTACATAAAATTTATGGAAAATCAATTAACAGAATTATTAACCAATTACGGCAAAATCGCAGGTATCTGGTTTGATGGCTATTGGGACCAGACAGCGCCGGAAGGAGCGAAGGACAGAACTCCGAGAGTGGATTGGCACTTGCCTGAAATATATGCGCTCATTCATAAGTTGCAACCTCAATGTTTAATTGGGAATAATCATCACATGACTCCTTTTCCGGGAGAAGATTTTCAAATGTTTGAGAAAGATCTTCCGGGTCAAAATAAATCTGGTTTGAGTTTCCAAAAACCATCTGATCAATTGCCGCTGGAGACTTGCGAAACAATGAATGGCTCCTGGGGATTCAACATTAAAGATGATAATTATAAATCGGTGAAAACATTGATCCATTATTTGGTAAATGATGCCGGTCGTAATGCTAATTTTTTATTGAATGTTGGGCCACAACCAAATGGAATTATTCAGGAGGAATTCAGAGATACTTTGAAAGAAGTAGGTAAATGGATGCATCAATATGGTGAAAGTATTTATGGAACGAGAGGGAACGTAATGCCGCCGCAGGATTGGGGGGTGGTGACCGCGAAGGATAAAACAGTCTTTGTTCACATAATAAAATCACCTGAACAACCTTCCATTCTTATTACTGGTATTACGGGTAAAATAAAAAGTTGTAAGTTGATGGGAGCAGAGCAGAATGTAAAATATAAACAAGACAAAGATCAAGTGGTAATAAATCTTGATAGCATTGCATTGAATGATGTGGATACGATTATTCAAATTGAAACGAAATAGAATTTTGGTAAATAAATGACCTCATAAATGAACCCATAAATGAACCCATAAATGAACCCAATAAATGACTCAGTAAAATGGCCCTTTGAAAAGGGGTATTGCAATTAAATTTAGACAGTGTATAGGATAAAAAATTATAAAAATTTAAATAAAACAGATTATGAAATTAATAAGATTCGGAGAACCCGGAAAAGAAAAACCAGGAATTATTGAAGGAGACAAATGGTACAATGTATCATCATTTATAAAAGATTATGATGACAATTTTTTTGCCAACGATGGAATTAGTCAATTAAATAAAATTGCAGCCGAAAATAAATTGCCTGAAGTTGATAGCAATCAAAGATTAGGTTGCCCTGTGAATAAGCCATCAAAAGTAATTTGCATCGGCTTAAATTATGCAAAGCATGCCAAAGAAACCGGGGCGCAGGTTCCCAAAGAACCTATTATCTTTTTCAAAGCTACCACCTCTGTTTCAGGCCCTAACGATGCTATTGTAATTCCAAAAAATTCTGTAAAGACTGACTGGGAAGTAGAACTGGCCGTAGTTATAGCAAAAAGAGCCAGTTATGTAGAAGAGAATAAGGCAATGGATTATGTAGCAGGATATTGCCTTCACAATGATGTGAGCGAACGGGAATTCCAGATAGAACGCGGTGGACAGTGGGTAAAAGGAAAGAGCTGCGATACTTTTGCTCCGCTTGGTCCCTGGCTTGCCACAAAGGATGAAATTAAAGATGAGAATAATTTACGTTTATGGCTTTCCGTTAATGGCAAGAAAATGCAGGACTCTAATACAGATGATTTAATATTTAAAGTGCCTTTTTTGATTTCTTATATCAGCCAATTTATGACTTTATTGCCTGGAGATATTATTTCAACCGGAACACCACAAGGTGTAGGGTTGGGAATGAATCCGCCGGTTTATTTAAAAGCAGG
>DASSHD010000518.1:0-11601 GCA_035693085.1 Hanamia sp.
TTTAGCCAAAAGTTAAAAGACAATTTATTGTAAAGAATCAATAGATTTTGGCTAAAGCCTTTGAAGATATTTCATTATCAATCCACGGGTTGAAACCCGTGGCAATTAAAATATCCTAACCCTATACTTCAAAGAGATAAATTAGCCAGCTTTGCAGGCTAAGTTATTCACGATTTTATCCCTTGCAGAGTATAAGATGTGATATTTATTCTAAAAAAATCCAGTCTGCATGACGCAGTCAGGTAAGGGCGTAATAATGTCTTTTTACAGATTGTTTGTTCCTGCATTATTACGTAATTCCTGCGGGTGATTAATGTTTTTAGCGATAGGGAATTCAAGGGTAAAACAACTTCCTTTTCCGGGAGTGCTTTCGGCTTTTATTTTACCATTATGTGCATCTACGATTGATTTTACATAACTGAGGCCAAGCCCAAAACCTTTTACATTATGAATGTTGCCGGTGTGTGCACGATAGAATTTTTCAAACACTCTGTTCAGAGTTTCTTTATTCATCCCAATTCCATTGTCTTCAATTTTAATACGCAGATGGCTGTTAAAATTAGAAGTGGTTATTTTAATTTTCAGATTTTCCTTTGAATACTTAACCGCATTATCCAAAAGATTATTAATGATATTGGTAAAATGAACATCATCTGCCATTATCAAATCATTGGAAGCATTAAAATTCTTTTCGAGGCGGCCATTTTTTTCTTTTAAAGGAAGCAGAATATTATTGATAGCAGAATTTATTAAATCCTTTGCGTGCAGTGGAGCCACATTTAACTGAATATCCTGTTTATCAAGCAAAGCCGCCTGCAATATAGATTCTACCTGTTTATTCATTCTCTTATTTTCCTCTTTGATGATACCAGAAAAATAATTCATCTTCGTTTTATCATTGATCACTTTTTCATTTTTTAAAGCATCCACAGCAAGAGAAATAGTAGCTAATGGAGTTTTAAATTCATGTGTCATATTATTGATAAAATCTGATTTTATTTCGCTTAATTTCTTCTGATTCAGCAATGCCCTTATGGTAATAAAAAAAGCAGCGAATATGATACAAGTGAATATTACTGCGCCAATCAACATCCAAAACATCTGCTTCCAAACTACATTTCTCACATGAGGGACCACTACCCACAAAAGTTCCTGCGGCGCAATACCTTCAGCAAGGCTTCCGCCTGGTGGGTCGAGGGGAGTAATAAATGAATGATTATTGGCAGAATCAGCATAGGCATTATAAAAATTTCTCGATTGCAAATCGTCTCCAATCATGGAAGTGGTAGTAATCGCAAATTCGAAATTGATATTCTTTATATTATTTTTTTCAAATTCTTTATTGATGATATCCCTGATCTCTTGCCTCGAAAAATTATGCGCAATGGTGGTAGGAAATACATTTAAAGGAAATAAAAGATCTGCATTTTTTCTGCTATCGAATGGAGATAATTTTGCCCTTTCATTTATCAGGTCATTGGCAGCATTAACAGTAACCATTTTTACTGCCTCGTCAAACTGAAGTTCCTTATCCTGCAAAGCCTGCTTTATCCATACATACTGAAAAAAAATTATCCCTAACAAGGAAATGAAAACAAGAACAATAATCAGGGAGAAAATTTTTTTCATGCAGGCAAATTTAAACTTAACAGGCCCGAAATATTTACAGTAGGCGGTTTAGAGTTATTTTTTAACTATCTCTTATCGTTTATTTTATGAATATTGAGATCATTTTCAGAATTTCAGTAAATAAATATAAATTAGAATTATGATTTCACCAGCAAAAGGAACTTTATTGATCGCCAATCCTTTTTTAAAAGACCCGAATTTCAGCCGGACTGTGATATTTATTTGCGAAAATGTGAATGAAGGTACTTTTGGTTTTGTGCTGAATAAACAGTTTCCTAAAAATCTTAACGAGATTCTTCCTGAACTGAATGATCTCAATCTGCCCGTATATTCAGGAGGTCCTGTGCAAGGCGACTCTCTTCATTTCCTGCATCAATATCCTGATCTCATCATTGGTGGCGAAGAAGTTTTTAAAGGAGTTTATTGGGGAGGTAATTTTGAAAGCCTGCAGATTCATTTGAAGAATAATGATATTGACAAAAACAAAATCCGTTTCTTCATAGGTTATAGCGGATGGACAGAAGGACAATTGGATTTTGAAATGAAAGAAGGAAGCTGGCTAACGGTGGAGGCTACACGAGAATTAATATTTGAAACCAGCCCTGAAAATACCTGGAGGGAATCATTGAACCAACTTGGCGGAGAATATAAAATGCTGGCCAACTATCCTACCGATCCACAGTTAAATTAGACCTCACCCCCTGCCCCTCTCCGAAGGAGAGGGGGGAAGCAGAATAACACAATGTTTCTGCATTTTTTATAGAATTTTACCCGGACAATAATGATAATCCAAAGCAAAAAATTCTCGCTAATCCCCGTCTGTATAACATACTCGCGAAGGCGTGTAATTATTGGCAAAAAAATAATCCGTGCAAATCCGTGCAATCAGTGGCAAAAAATAATTCGTGCAAATTCGTGTAATTTGTGGCAAAAAAAATTATTGCTTTATAAAATATTTTTACTTCCGGCAAGAATTGCAGTATATTTTTATTGCCGCAAAATTATTATCAATAATAAGGCCATGCTGCGGGAACAAGGTCCATTGCTGATTGCAGCCAATCATCCTAATTCTTTTTTAGATGCCATCATCCTGGGGTCAATCTTCCGAATGCCCATTTATTCACTGGCACGCGGAGATGCTTTCTCGGGGAAAATGATTTCAAAAATTCTCATGTCACTCAATATGCTTCCGGTTTACCGCGTAAGCGAGGGAGTAGAAAATCTTGAAAACAACTATTCCACTTTTAATGACTGTCAAAAACTCTTTCAGCGAAATAAAATTATTCTGATTTTTAGCGAAGGGCTTTGCGTTAATGAATGGCACCTGCGCCCATTAAAGAAAGGAACCGCAAGACTGGCTTTCAATGCATGGCAAAATAATATTCCTTTAAAAGTATTACCCTTAGGAATTAATTATAGTTCTTTTCGCTTTTATGGAAAAAATGTGTTTCTTAATTTTGGAAATTTAATTTCGCAAAAAGATATTCATGAAGATATTTCGCAAGCGAAATCCTTCAAAGAATTTGATGAAAAATTACAATCGCAACTGGAAGATCTTGTTTATGAAATTGATTCTAACGACAAAGAAAAACTGAAAAAATATTTTTATGTAAAGCAATCTATACTTAAAAAAATCATTTTATTTATTCCGGCAATCATTGGGTTTATTATTAATGCTCCTCTATATTTCGCTATCCATCTGATCATTAAAAATCGTGCGAATGATCATTATGATTCCATTATGATAGGATTGTTATTTTTTCTTTTTCCAATGTATGTACTGATCATTACATTGATCGTATTTTTTATTACAAAAAGCGGGTATTCATTGCTGTTATTAGCTTTGTTGCCATTTACAGTTTGGAGTTATTTGCAGGTGAAGAGGGCAGATTAGTTAACCTCCTGTTTTACGCACTTTTAAAAATGTGCTCTGAAAGTATTGATTTTACTGGATTGAGTTTTGAAAAAGGGTGTCCCGCGGCTATATTTGGGCATGCTTTTGCAAAAAGAGCAAGCATCAAAATTCACAAATATTTTTAGGGTTGGTTTGGATGGTTGTGCAATGGGCTATGATATTTTTGAAGGAAATATTTATGAAGGGCGTACGCTTATTCCTTTCATTGAAAAAATAGCAACAAAATTTAATCCTGGAAAGCCCATCATTGTTGCTGATTCAGGCTTGCTATTGAAAGATATTATCATAGCCATGGAGGAAAAAGTTTGTGAATAGAATACATCATCGGTGCTAGATTGAAAAGTGAGCTAAAAAATTTTGGCTCCAAATACCTGACAAAAAACTTATTGGTGATATTCTGAAAATAAAGTGGCCTGCTAAATGAACATAATCGAAAGACAGGATTACAACGATTGGAAAAACAAATTTAAACGGGAAAACTCACCAAATCAGGCAGTAATAACAAAGGGTACAACAAATACTTAAAATTAGAAGGCGGAATATCCATTAAAATTGATTATGAAAAGTTCAGTCAGAATAACTACTTGGACGGTTTAAAAGGCCACATCACCAACACTAAAATCGCGGATAAGCAGGTAATTGAAAATTATAAAAAACTTTCGCATATTGAAAAAGCATTCCTGATGTCAAAAACTGATTTAAGAATGCGGCCGATCTATCATAAATTTAAATTATGGTACAAAATTGAAACGCATAACTGCGCTGCCATTATAATGCCCAAAATGAACACGAATTATTCGTGCTAATTAGTGCAATTCGTGGCTAAAAACAGTGCCGCAAGGCATTTTATACAAAATCCGTGGAATCATTTTTAAGCAGCTTCTTAAACTTAAAAATATTTTTTAACAAAATATTTGGATATTAAAAAAATTACCTACATTTGTTTCGCTTTATCCCCTAAAGCTAACACGAACTTTCAATAATTTCTAATTGAATTCATTATCCATGAACCGGTAAATATTACTATTTACCAGGGACCAGTTTGGCCAATATCTTAATTTATTTTTTCAAATTCAATTAACATTCAAACTCAGGATTATGAAATTACTATTACGCTCCTTGTTATTCACTTTGTTCGCAATTACGCTCACCAGTGTGAATGTATTTTCTCAAAGTGCAACTATCTCTACCGACCAGCCCGATTATGCGCCAGGCTCGACAGTAATTATTACCGGTAATGGTTTTCAACCTGGTGAAACTGTAACGCTACAAGTGTTGCATGATCCAACCGGCGGTGATGATGCTATAAGCCCTGCACATCAACCATGGACTGTTGTTGCGGATGCAAATGGTAATGTAAATTCTTCATGGTTAATACCGGTTGATGAGGATGAGTTGGGAGCTACGTTGAAATTGACGGCGGTTGGAATGAGTTCACAGTTGACGGCGGAGGCGATGTTTACAGATGCATCGAATAAAATAGGAACTGTATCTATAGTAGCACAATCAGATTCGCTATGTTTAGGAACTGCAGGTTCAGTTACTTATCTAGTAACTGTAAATCGTGACGGCTCAGGAGCATTTACGGCGAATCTTTGTGTAAATACTACTTTACCTTCGGGTGTTATTGCATCTTTTAGCCCTTCTTCTTTAAATTTTGGATCCGGAGACAGTTCAAAGCAAACCACACTTACTTTAACAACAGCAGCAACCACTCCAAGTGGCAGTACTAATTTTACAGTAAGGGCATATATAAGCTCAGGTTCTTCAACCTGTACAAGTTTACCAGGTGATCATGGTGAAACAAGTTCAAGTTTATCTGTACCTAATGCAGTTTCTGTATCACTGACTTCAAAAACGGACGTATTGTGTTTTGGCGCTTCTACCGGAGCCATCAATATTACAGCTTCCGGCGGTACCGGCGCTTATACTTATGCCTGGACAGGAACCGGTGTTAATGCAACAGCTGAAGATCAAACCGGGCTGGCTGCAGGAAATTATTCTGTAATAGTAACAGATGCTAATGGCTGCTCAACGGCTTCATTACCGGTAACCATTACCCAGCCTGCAACTGCAGTATCAGCAAATTGCACTCTTTCCAATCCACATATCTACTTTGGAGTATCCGGATTCAACACTTCCACGTATACCGTTACTCCATCCGGTGGCTCAGGACCCTATACAATTTCTGTTACTATGAGCCGTAATCTCGACTGTAATGTAATAAACAGCAGCGGCAATGAAACATGGGCAGGCGTTGGTGGAACTACAATAGCATCCTGTGGTACTATACCCGTATCTACGTATAGCGGAAGCGGTCCATATTCTGTAAATGTAAGTTTATTGTCGGATGCAGAAATCACGGCAACTATTACTGATGCCAATGGATGTACTACTACCTGTACACAACATCAAATAGCTGAAGATGCCCGCTGCTTTGCAGGCAAAAGTGGTATTGCGAAAGTTATGATGTGCCATGTAACAGGCAGCGTTAAAAATCCGAACGTCCAAATTTGTGTTGATGAAAGTGCAGTTCAGGCACATTTGGATGCAGGCGACCACCTTGGTAATTGCACCGTTGTATCAAGGAATATGAATATTGAAAGTGCTCCTGAAGTTAATGCTGCACCAGCTCCACAACAAACCGGCACAGGTAAACTATCCGTTAAAGTATTACCGAACCCGACTTCCTATTACTTTACCTTAGGCCTCCAAAGCCTGAGCAAAGAAAATGTCAAGTTGGTGGTTACTGATATTACCGGAAGAGTGATTGAACAGAGAACAGATGTACCGGCAAACAGTACTATTCAATTGGGAAGTTCATATCATCCGGGTATTTATATTGCACAGTTTCTGCAAGGCACGGATAGAGTGACGATCCGGCTGATAAAAGAGGGTAAATAATTCTTAAAAAGCTAAAATAAAAAAGAGGTTGCCGATGGCAGCCTCTTTTTTATTTTGTAGCCAAATAATTATAATCCGCCGGCAGTGTTTCTAAAAGACTAATTGAATACCTGTTAGTTTGGATATGCAAAACTTCCTGCACCTTCAAGGCAAGCCGGGTCGCGGGTTTGGCTGTTTTGCTCCTGATGATACAAATTCACCACATTTTTAATCGTATTAATTGACAATGAATAAAAGAACTATTTGCCATGTGCTAATTAGAAACTTAAAAGCAATTTTAAACTCCTACTCCAACCACTTTTTCAAAATCCCCTGTTTCTTTACAGCCGCATTAGCTATCACGTTTTGTGAAATAACAATTTGCGCTTCTAAAATTTCTATTTCTTTTACTAATTTTTGCTGAACGGATAATGATGGAACCGGAATTTGCAGACTTTCATAAAAGGAAATTGGAACTCCCCTATGCCCATCAGCTTTTCAAAAAACCCAACTCATAAACCATTGGCTGAAGTTTTTCTGTCAATGCTTTATAGGCTTCTTCAAAAGGCTTAAAACTCACAGGAGCAAAATCTCCGCTGGCGTTGCGGGCTTGCAATGCTTTGCGGATTTGGTACCAACCAACATCTGCACGGTTTAGTTTTAATTCATTCCGAACCGTGTGCACATCGGTGTGTGCAAAATATGCCTGCCATAATTTTTTGCCTTCGGCTAAAACATCTTGTGCTTCTTTACTTAATATTTTATCTTTTAAATATTGCACCATAAAATCGCTTTCAAAACGGTCAGGCGCATTTACTTCTGCTTCTGTGTAAGGAATAAAATGATTGACGATGCTCCATGTTTTTCCATTCCATCCAAGGTCGTTGGCGCTTGCTGTAAGGTTGCTTCCATTAAAAAGCATCCATATCAAACAATCATTTTTAAAATCTTCGCTTAATGGTTTGGTTGGTTGTAAAAATTGGTCACGATCATTAAGCCAGGTTGGTTTTATTAATCTTCTTACAGAAAAAACAATTGCTGCTTGCCCAAGATTTTCGACTGTTACAAAGAAAGCACCAGGACTACTATATGCAGAAGATAGCAGTGCTGTAAGATGTGCATTCTGCATATCACTTGCGTGTGCATACATACTTCCAATTGCATGATCAGACCAATATAACCCTCTTATATCTTTTGTTTTCGTAGCAGGTGAAATTGCATTCTTCAATGGCAAAGCAGCTGTCTTATTTGGTTTTGGTCTTTTAACCCATTTTGTTAATAGATGTTCATTTGGGCAATTAAAAAATACTTTCTCTCCAATTGGAACAGTTTCTCTGTTGAGAACTTCAACATTAATTTCCTTTATAATATTCCTCTCATCGTTGGTTGTTTTCCAAATTAAAAATCCAATAGGAAAATCTCCTTTCAACCCGTCAAAAACTTTATTATGTACTACAAAACCGCCTAAATATTTAGCAAACCAAATACTTCTAAATTCTTCAAAGTTCGGAGCAACAACATACTTTAATGTACTAAACATTGCTACTGTCGCCGTAGGTATTTCTCTTTTTATTCTGACTAGAAATTGAGCAAATAATTCACGTTTTGCATATCCATACTCGTTCATCGTTGTCATTAATTTTGTAGTAGCAACTCCTTCTTTATTTCCACTTTCAACATTACTTCCACTTTCAGCGTATGGTGGATTCATTAGCACTAAAATCTTCTTTCCTTCTGCAATATCTTTCCGCAGGCCAACAGGGATTTTATTAGTCAGTGAATAATCAATTTTGCCATCATCAGTTATATCATCATTCAGATAATCATATTGAAATCTTGTAGCTGCCACACAGGTTTTTGTGGCCCGCATTACATCAACATCGGCCTGGTCTAAAGTGCTCATATAAATGTTGCGCGGGTTGCTGTGCTTTACTTCCAGGTTGCCCACACCACAACACATATCCCAAACAATATAATTTTTCTGCCAGTTGTTGCCCAGTGTTTCAGTTAACTTGTCATACGCTTTATCTACTACATTTAATGGCGTATAGTATGCTCCCTTAAAACTGCGTTCGTCTATTGGAATTAAAGTATCGCGTCTTTCCAATAAATAATCCCTGTATTCAGATTTTGGGGGGCGGTGATAAATTGCCCAAAACTGCCTGTAGCCTTCCTTGTTTCCAAGTTCATATATTTTGCCACCGAGCATAAACACCGGCGCTTTGTCTTTATGTAAAAGTTGCGCCGGTAAATTATCGTGCGTAGAAACTGTTCCGTCACTCATGATGTCTGCAAAAAATAACAGCGCATAATCTTCTTTTGCAATGCCCTTAATTTCCATGCCAATCATTAAAACCCACTTATCGAAAACCTGTTTTAAATTGTCAGGCGTTATTTGCGTGCGGATGATATCGCCATTTTTTATTGCATTTTTTACGGTATAGATAAATTCCTCTTCGTGTGTTTGTATTTTAAAAGAAACAAAATGAGTACCTATATAAGCTGATACCGCATCCAGCGCTTCCTGGGTATATCCGCTTGCGCTCTTACCCCATTTGATGGGCTGCTTCCTATCAGATAAAAGCGGTAAGGCATCGGCAGTTTTCATAATGGCAGCTTTCTGCGTATCCATCACTACTAAAAATGGAGGAATGTATTCGCCTTCGTTTAGCGATTGCTGCACATAATGTAAAAGCTGCGTAAACATGGCGTAAGTAGAATGTTTGGCAGTATCTTTTGCCTCAAACCATATCTCTTTGGTTTGAATATCAATTAAATTTTTTGAATAGCTTTTTAAACCGAGCGCTTTGATATAGGCATCTTTTACATCTTCTTCACTCTTAGCTTCCTGTAGTTTTTGGTAAAGCAGCATGTAAATTTCTTTTATTGCACAATGTATTAAACTTTTCTTTACCACTGGCTATATCCTGCTGTACGTATGTTTAAATTATAAAAGTTCTGCTGTCCTGGTGAGAAATCAACAGCATAGAAATTCTACCAAATCCAAACACCTGATATCATCCCTCAATTCAATTATACTAAAATAAAAATCCTGCATATTTGTTGCTTTACTGTATAAAAAATACGTTCAAAAAGATTCTTAAATATATCTTTAGTTATGTTTGTTATAGCGTGCTTGCTAAGCCATGAAAGTCGGGATCAAACATTACTTTATAGAAGATGAAAGTAATCGGGTGAATGAACAGGTTCCGGAAAGTATTGCCTATCTAAAGAGTTTAAAGAAATAAATTCACTTTTCTAAAGTATCAATCAAGTCAGCGCTTTAATAACTAATCTTTACAGTAAACAAATAAATAATTGACATTTTTATTTTAGACTCAGGTACATAATCGTTACCGATTCAACAATAATTGAAACTTTCGTCTGTAACTATTTCTTTGCGCGCACTCTCCCATTTTTGATTTCGTAAAAAAGTATTTACATTGCGATTGAATTCTAAGGGTTTACCAAAATAATTATTAACCGCTTCAATCCACACACCATGCAGCAAAAAAGTCCGTCTGACATAAAAGCGCTTTCTGTTTTACATCTTGCTTTGTTAATGGGACAAGTCCTGTTTGCCCTAATCTCCTTGTTCCTGGGATATTTTAGTAATATTTCCTCTTCTTCGCTGCAGCCCTATTCGCAGCAGTTAATGATACTTTCCATTATTGTGGGTATTGTTTGTTTTATTGCCGCCAATAGCCTGTTTAGAAAAAAAATTCAAAAAATAAGTGAGGATTATAAAGCCCTTTCGGAACGATTCAATGATTACCGTGCGGTATGTATCACTCGTTGGGCACTGATAGAGTTTGCCGCGTTATTCAGCATCATCTTATTTTTACTCACCAATAATTATATTATCCTGATTGTTGCGGCGGTACTGGTATTGCTATTTTTTACTACCCGGCCTTCATTGCCAAAAGTCGCATCTGACCTCGGGATCAATGAAATTGAATTAGAGCAGATGATCTAATGTTTCTTTCAAAGTTTTTGCGTCTCTATAATCAATCGCTCAATGCGCGGGTCAGGAGAATTTAGCTCTATCGCGCTTGATGATGATTGCATAAAGATTCATGAGCGTTAATAACTCTGATTTCGCAGCTTCTTTGTCCGAAGCGGTTATTCATTCTGTCAGGCTGTAGCAAAAAAAGAGGCCATCCTTTTCAGGACAGCCTCTACATCAAAAGTTATTAGAATTCAATTAATCTTCTACTTTCACTTTCCCTTTCTGCTTCGCTACTACTTCTTCCGCAATGTTAGTTGGAGCCGGTGCATAATGGCTGAACTCCATTGTAGATGTTGCACGTCCGCTGGATAACGAACGCAACTGAGTAACATAACCAAACATTTCGCTCAATGGAACTTTTGCTTTTATCACCTGCACACCATGCTTGGTATCCATTCCTTCAAGTATTCCGCGGCGGCGATTCAAATCACCGGTTACATCACCCATATATTGATCGGGAGTAAGGACTTCCACCTTCATAATCGGTTCCAGTAAAACCGGTTTTGCTTTGCGTCCTGCTTCACGATAGCCTTGCTTGGCGCACAATTCAAAAGACATGGAATCGGAATCCACCTGGTGGAACGAACCATCAAATACTCTCACTTTCATATTTTGCATCGGGTAACCCGCCAATACACCTGTAGTCATTGCAGTTTCAAATCCCTTCTGAATAGCAGGAACAAATTCTTTAGGAATAGAACCACCAAACAAACCATTTACAAATTGGAAATTACCTTTCTCTTCTTTCAAATATTCTTCATCCGCCGGCCCTATTTCAAAAACAATATCAGCAAATTTACCACGGCCACCGGTTTGCTTTTTAAGCACTTCACGATGTTCAATAGTTGTTCTGAATGCTTCTTTATAAGCCACCTGCGGCGCGCCCTGGTTGATCTCTACTTTAAATTCACGTTTCAAACGGTCAATAATAATTTCCAGGTGCAACTCGCCCATTCCACGAAGGATTGTTTGTCCTGTTTCTTCATCAGTATTTACTTTCAATGTAGGATCTTCTTCCACTAATTTAGAAATTGCAAGCCCCATTTTATCAACATCAGCCTGTGTCTTAGGCTCGATTGCTATTGCAATAACCGGTTCCGGAAACGTCATGGCTTCCAAAACTATCGGGTGCTTTTCATCACATAATGTATCTCCTGTTTTAATA
>DASSHD010000519.1:0-2903 GCA_035693085.1 Hanamia sp.
ATAAGGATGGGTAAAAACTTACTTAGCTGTTGCTGTTCCATTGTTTGTATTTATAAACTTATCAATATTGCTTCTTCTGAATAATCCTGCCGCATTTATCATAGTGAGAGGTAAGGTTATCATCCATAGAGCACCTACTTAGGTTAGTCCGGGAGGTGACAAACACTGCATACAGAATAGTAAATACCAAAGCGGCATGGCTCCAGTATTTTTTTTCTGTTGGCGTGGTATAATGAAAAGCCAGCATTTCCAACACAAAAGGAATAACAATGCAAAGGGATGTTCCGTAAATGAAAATTTCATCAAAAGGAAAACGAAATGCCCTTACTATTTGTAATAATTGTACGATAACAAATGCTGTGGTAGCGCCAAAAGCAATAAGGCCTGACCAAAATCCAAATTTGTAGATGGTTGTGTTCATGACCTCTGATTTTATTTTGTACCATTCCTTTACCAAGGCTATTCCGAAACATGCCTGTTCCCGTATGAATTTAGATTTCTTTCTCTTCGCAGAAGCACAATTGCCAGTATTATAACCCATAGGATAAAAGCGCCAATGTTGATGCGTTCCCAGACTCCTATCCAGGGTGTTGGCAGGTTTTTCTCAATACCGGGAGACTCCAGCCACGTTAAAATACCAAACACAAAAAATACCACCCAGGTTGCAATAGTATAGAGGCGAAACCTCTTTCCTAAGGCTACTGCCCCGAATCCCATCATAAGCATCATGAAGAGAAGCGTTATCATTGCCCAAACAATATGTAAAGTATCAGACAATGTTCCAGCACCCATTGCAATGACTTCACGTTGGTGCATCGGGGGCCAGTAGAAGTTGAAAATACTGTAAATGATTATTAAAGTCCCTGTAATTTCCAGTGAATGGTTTCCCCTTGAAGATTTCAATACACCCCATCCAAAAAATACAAACAGAAGAGGGTATAGCAATGCCAGCATCACCCATAAAATTCTTGTTGGAGCGCCTATTGCAGACAATTCGCTTACAGTGAAAGAAATGGGACTGTACCCGGCATACATTATCGGAACAAAAATATTTATTGATGCATACCATAGCGAAGATAGTATGCCACAGGTTAGCAAAGCTTTTCGCATCATTTCTATATCATTCCGCAAAACGATCAACGGGATAAGTACTACCCATCCAATCAAAACCGGAAAACCCCACATGAGATGCAGCCAATGTAGCTCTTGCAGAATAATAATTTCAACAACGAACCAGAGGAATAGGCCGCCTAAAGCGAGACTTGATATAAACCAGTCGGAAGCCTTTCTGCGAAGGGCCGAAACAAATGCAACAATGTTCAGGATTCCCAAGCCAAAGAGGATGATACCTGGAACAAGGAAATCACGGAAAACCCCATGCATGATTTCAACCGGCATGTCCATCAACCTGCCATCCGGTTCCACTAAAAGAAAGATTCCACCCACCAGGCAACCGGCCCCCTCGTAACCAAGAACGATAAGCAGGATAATCCACTGCCACCTGGGTTGTACACCCTTTTTTTGTGCATGCAGTTCCTTTCGCTGGTTTTCCATTGTTGTTGTAGTCATAGTATTTGTATTTATCAAAATGACCATGATAATCCTATCCCGACGGAAACATAGTTTAAATCAACCGCAGTTTTGGCCTCGCCAATTCTAATATTCCTTGATAAAGCCCTGTACCGTACAGCCGGTGTTAAACTGAAATGTTCACCCACAGGGATTAATAAACCAACGCCTGCCTGCCATCCCAAGCCATGACCTGAATCTGCTATAATGTCCCCATTGTTATTTTCGACTTCAATATGATTATATATGCCACCTACTTCTACCAAATAACTGAGTTTGCCTGTTTCAAATGGATGGATGAATTGCAGGCCAAATGTGTATCCCGTTTCTTCAAAATCATTCTTTGTTCCGGCAAATGATTCGTCGGCTGCAAACTTGTTCCAACCCCAGCCTGCATAGGCAGAAAGATGTGGCATAAAACGATAGTTCACCGTTCCCTCAATGCCAAAACCCGTTTTTAATTTTGCGTCACCCAAGTCTTTGGTTACGAAGTTGACTCCAGGCCTTGCTTCAATGCTCCATTTTTTTTGCGCTACAGCGTTATTGGAAAAAGCTAACAGGAGTAGTCCTGAAAATAATGCCTTAAACACATTACGGGTTAAACACATTTTGTTTGATTTAGGTTGATTCTTTTTCATGATACTCATTTTTAAGTTGGTTAAAAAATAATTCCCTTCTATTTATTAATAATTCAAAATTATCTGAGTAAAATGATTTAGGAGATGATAACAATCAAAGAAAAGGGTGTTTGTCATCAGCACTTTCGTTGACTAAAATCGTAAAAGAATAATTATAACTTTTGCCTCGTTCACACTTAGTTTAAATATTAATTAACCAGTGATCAGACTCATAAAAAACAATGACATCGGTCATTCTATTTCATTTTTTTATTCTTCAATTTTGCTCATGCTATGGATTATTTTCTCATGCTATGGATTATTTTATTACTCATAATATTATTCCTGGCCTGGATATTATTATCAACATTGGAATTTAAAATTGATACAAGAGTTCCGGTAATGATGATACAATGGAGGAGTATTGGGAAAGCAACACTATTATTTGAAGATGAAGAATGGTGGCTGCAAATCAGAGTATTGTTCTTTTATAAAAAATGGAATTTGATGCAGATGATTTTTGCGGATAAGAAAAAGAAGAGAAAGGTGGGACAAATTCGCAGAGAAAAAAGTAACGGAAAGCACAAGTTCATTTTAAAGTTCTTTAAAATGATTAAGACGTTTCAAATTGTAAAATGGGAGATGGCTATCAGCACAGGTGATAATGCTGTAAACGCCCGTTTGTATTGGCTTAATTTTTTCCTACTGACCAGCCGT
>DASSHD010000520.1:0-4065 GCA_035693085.1 Hanamia sp.
GACTATACTGTAAATAACCATGCAATTATTAAGGTCAACTTTTTCAGAAATGATATCAGTAATCTCATTGAAAGCTATAATCTTCCTTTTAATAAAACAAATAACCAATCCATTTATTCATACAAGAATCTTGACAGAGTATTTACAGAAGGAATGGAGGCTAGCTTCACTTATAATTTTAATCAGCATTTTTCAATATTTGGCGGTTACCAATACCTGATAGCAAAAGACAAAGAAATACTGAAAAAAATTAAAAACGGAGAATTGTATAAAAGAGACCCTGTTACCTATAATACTACCCTTGTTACAAAAAATGACTACAAAGGTTTATACAACAGAAGCAGGAATAATGCAAATTTGCGTTTTCAATATCATAATATTTTATATAAGGCAACTGCATTTATTACGGCAAAATACAGAGGCAGTTATGGCTACAGCGGCCTTAATGGTTTTCAAAATGGGAGTGGAGTTTACGATGATGGCAGGGAATCAGTAAATGGATTCGTTCTTTTGAATACCACTTTGTCAAAACAATTTGCCAGTCGTTGGGAAGTACAAACCGGAATAGAAAATATATTTAATTATACCAACAAACTTCTGATGCCAAATATCTATGGCAGAAGCTATTTTATTAATCTAAATTTTAAACTCGAAAAATAAAACAATATGAAAATGAAAACTTTGAAAATAAGTCTGTTTACTGTCGTTGTAGTAATGATGGGATTAATTTCCTGTGGAAAAGAAGAAGTACCTGCTCCTCCGCCAACTCCTTCGGTGACTATTACTGACTCCATTGAAATTCCTTTTAGTACCAATCACTATACTTTTTATAATATGAAAGATAGTTCAGTTGTTGACATCAGTGATTCTGCAACTACTCAATGGGACTTTGCGATACGATTCGTGAATATAATCGTAAACAGCCACGCAAGCGGCCCTGGAAATGGAGGAGTAATAACACAAACAGGCATTTTTGATAATTACACAATGGCGCCGGCAACCGGGTTTGCTTATGACACTACAACTACCAATCTGGCCATTGATGCAGGGTTAACTACAGGTTGGTACAATTATGATGATGCCACTCATGCCTTCAGTCCAAAAGCAGGGCAATTTTTTGTGATCAGAACTGCAGACGGACATTATGCCAAGCTGGAAATATTGTCTGTTACCTATGCAGGATACACACCTCCTAATCCAACACCAACCACTCTTATTTATAAATTCCGTTACACCTATCAGCCCGATGGTTCAGGAAACTTTTAATACTTTATAAAAATAATAGAAATGGCTTTCAACAAATAAATGTGAAAGCCATTTTTGTGTATTTCCATTGGGATGTCTTTGGAGAGAAGACGAAGTAAAAACTTAATCTTCTAACTTTCTAAACCCATTCTCTGCAAACATATTAAAAAGTTATAATTTACAATGCAGGAAATTAGTTAAAATAAAAACCTGTATTTTTCATAGTGAACGGCCAAGTCCTAATAATTTGCGGAGAACTCTCTTTTAATATAAATATTATGCCAAAGCATTTATATGTGGATAAAAAAGAATTGAATTTGAATCCACCGGAGATTTATTAACAATCTTTAAAAGCGTTAAGAGAATTAACTCACTTAAATAGCTTGCAAAAATCTTTACCTTTGCATCCTTTTATTTTATCCTTGAGGTTTATAATTAATGAAGCAAAAATATCGTGAATATAAGCAGTTGAATCTTACGGAGATTGCCGGTGAAATTCTTACGTCATGGAACAAAGAGAAATCTTTTGAAAAAAGTATTTCAAACAGGGAAGGAAGTACTTCATTTGTATTTTATGAAGGCCCGCCAAGCGCCAATGGAATGCCAGGGATTCATCATGTAATTTCACGAACATTAAAGGATTTGGTTTGCCGTTATAAAACCATGAAAGGTTTCCAGGTAAAACGCAAAGGCGGCTGGGATACTCATGGTCTTCCCGTAGAACTGGGCGTGGAAAAATTACTGGGAATTACAAAAGAAGATATCGGAAAATCAATTTCCGTAGAAGAATATAATGCTACCTGTCGCCGGGAAGTTTTAAAATTTAAAGATAAATGGGATGAGCTAACTCAGAAAATGGGTTATTGGGTTGATTTGGATCATCCATACATAACATTTGAAAATAATTATATTGAAACGCTTTGGTGGTGCCTGAAAGAATTGTACAAAAAGGGATATTTATATGAAAGTGTAAGTATTCAGCCTTATTCGCCCGCAGCCGGAACCGGATTGAGTTCGCATGAATTGAACCAGCCAGGGACTTATAAAGATGTGAAGGATACGAGCGCTACGGTGATGTTTAAGGTTATCAGAGATAATAAATCTGAATCTTTGTTTAAAAATGTTGATACCGATTTATATTTCTTGGCATGGACAACAACTCCTTGGACTTTACCTTCAAACCTAGGATTAACAGTTGGGTCAAACATACCTTACAAAAGGATAAAGACCAAGACTCATTATAACATGGAAGAAGAAATAACTGTAATTCTTGCATCTGGAACTCCTCTTAAAAATTTCTTCCACGATGATAAATTATATGTTACAGAGGACGTTGTTCCAGAAGGTAAACAGATATTTTATAAAGATATAGATGGGCTCAATTTTATTTTTGGTAAGCAATTGGAAGGGGTACGGTACGAACAACTCCTGCCTTTCGACGCCAATTCTTTAGAAAAAATTCAGGAAATAACTCCAGGCGCTGAACCTTTTAAAGTGGTGTTAGGAGATTTTGTTACTACTGAAGACGGAACCGGAATCGTACATACTGCTCCCGCTTTTGGCGCAGATGACTTTAAGGTAGGGCAGAAAAATAATCTTGGTATTTTAACCCTTGTTGATAGGGAGGGGAAATTCGTAGATGGAGTTGGGGAATTCAGCGGACGTTTTGTAAAAGATTATAAAGATGATCCGCATTACACAGATGTAAATGTGGACATTGCTGTTAAGCTAAAAAAAGAAAACAGGGCTTTCAAAGTAGAAAAATACGAACATAATTATCCTCATTGCTGGCGTACGGATAAACCGGTAATTTATTATCCGCTCGATGCCTGGTTTATAAAAACCACCGCTGTAAAAGACAGGATGATCGAATTAAATAAAACCATCAATTGGAAACCTGCCTCCACGGGAACCGGGAGATTTGGAAACTGGTTGGAAAATATGGTGGATTGGAATTTGAGCCGCAGTCGTTTTTGGGGAACGCCTTTGCCAATATGGCGTACAGAAGATGGAGAAGAAGAAAAATGTATTGGTTCAATAGATGAATTAAAGTCAGAAATTAAAAAATCTTTTGAAGCAGGATTCATAGTTGCCAAAAATAATCAGGATCTAAAATCACAAATTGAGCAAATGGTTTCAGATCTGCATAAGCCATTTGTAGATAATATTATATTGGCTTCTTCAAATGGCAAACCAATGAAGCGTGTTGCGGACCTGATAGATGTTTGGTTCGACAGTGGCGCTATGCCTTATGCCCAATGGCATTATCCTTTCGAAAACAAAGACATATTTGAGAAAAATTTTCCTGCTGATTTTATTTGTGAAGGAGTAGATCAGACAAGAGGTTGGTTTTATACTCTTCATTCCCTCGCTGTTTTACTATTTGATAGTGTAGCTTATAAAAATGTGGTGAGCAATGGCCTGGTGCTTGATAAAAACGGAAATAAAATGAGTAAGCGCGTTGGAAATGTAGTAGATCCATTTGAAACGCTGGAAGTTTTTGGCCCTGATGCTACCCGTTGGTATTTAATTACCAATGCATCTCCTTGGGATAGCCTAAAATTTGATACAGAAGGAATAAAAGAAGTTCAGCGGAAATTTTTCGGAACTCTTTACAATACATATCAATTTTTTGCTCTTTATGCCAATGTTGACGGTTTTTATTTTGAAGAAAAATCTATTCCTGTAAATGAAAGGTCTGAAATGGACCAATGGATTCTTTCTTCTTTAAATTCGTTAGTAAAGGACGTAACCAAAAGCCTGGATGATTACGAACCCACACACGCTGGCAGAGCAATTGAATTTTTCATAAATGAGCAA
>DASSHD010000521.1:0-7230 GCA_035693085.1 Hanamia sp.
GGTTTTACATGAAGAATCTTTTCACACAGGTATAGATTTAAGAGCGGACTATGATACAGTACTATCAATTGCTTGTGGAATGATTTTAAAAGAAGGTTATAGTAGTAGGTCAGGAAATTTCATGATCATTGATCATGGAAATGGAATTGAAAGCATCTATTGCCATTTGAGTAAATTTTTAATGCGACCAGATGATTTAGTTTTTGCAGGTGATAATATTGCACTAAGTGGGGAAAGCGGCACTGTAACTGCACCTCATTTGCATTTTGCAATCAGAAGAAATGGAAAATTTATAACCCCACTACCTTTATTAAGAGCAATATTTGAATTAAATAAGAAACGATATACTAAGGTTTTCGATTTACTACTCTTTAAGTAATATGAACCTTTATAACATGCAAAAGTGTCGGCACAGAATAATCTGGTTTTTTTTATCTGAAATCAATATCAAACAAAGTACTTTAATGAAAAAATGAAAAATAAAAAAAGTACAGAATTGGATTTGTTAGAAGAATTCAATCAGTTTGTAAAAGCTACTGAAAAAGGAAAGCGAACCAAACAAAACGGGACCAGGATTTTGAAGGGATCAGTCGTTAAGTTAGATGCTACTTACAAGGCTTTAAAAAGCTTTTCCGATTTAAAAGGCTTTCCTTTAAAGATCAAAGTATTCAAAAGAGCTAATACCAGGGTGGCACAAAGCCAGAAAACTTACTGGAATAGGTTTTACCAAAAATTCAGCGATTACCTGTATAATGACCTTGATTGCTACGATAATTATGCAGGCTCTGTTATGAAGGATTTGAGATCATTTTTTAATTACCTTGTTGTCGACAAAAATATGATGATTGGGAATTATCATAAGAAATTTTATGCTTATAAAGAAACTATTGAAATAGTAACACTTCAGCCGGAACAATTAAATTTTCTTATTTATGATAAAGGCTTTGAAGATTTACTGTCGCCAACTCTACTAAAGGTCAAAGATATTTTTGTGGTTGGATGTACAGTGGCTTTAAGGTATTCCGATCTTATCAATCTGAAGCCATCCAATCTTGAAAAGGAAAATAATCAATGGTATTTAAAAGTTCAGTCAAAGAAGACTCAAACTTATACCAGGATAAAACTTCCGGGATATGTAGTCCAGGTTTTCTTAAAATATACAAATAAGAAAAGATTACTTCCTTTTTATAATCTTGTTGCCTTAAATTTATACGTGAAGCGCCTGGCAGAAAAAGCAGGATGGATAGAAGAAAAAATAAAAACAAGACAAAAAAGAGGAATTGCAATGGTAGTTTACAAGGATAAATTCAAAAAGATTCACTACAGGTTTTGCGACCACATAACTACACATACTATGCGCCGGACAGCCATAACAACAATGCTCAGGTTACAGATGCCGGAACACCTGGTAAGAAAGATAAGCGGCCATGCAGCAGGAAGTGTAGAGTTTCATAAATATGTTGCAATATCACAAAATTACCTGGACACTGAAACAGACAAAGTATTTGAAAAATTGAATACTATGCACAACAAAAGTATCTAAATACCCGTGCAAGAATTGCCTTTTTTTGGCATTTTCTGCATACTTTTAGTAGGTAAGAGTTCTTTGAAACCCCTCTCTGATTTAGATTCCAGAAAAAAGTATTATCCTTCTTATGGTTTAAAGATAGCAGGAATAAGCAGTGTAAAGTTGGGAGATGCGCCGGAAGGTAATTTGCAAAACAACTATAAGTACCAGGGCGATTACAGCGAAATGGATGAGGATATTGGCTGGAATGATTTCGAATTAAGGAATTATGATGCTCAGATAGGAAGATGGGTACAGCAGGATCCGTTTGATCAATATGCTTCTCCTTATGTAGGCATGAGCAACGACCCTATGAATTTAGTTGACCCGAGCGGGGGAATTGGAATACCTTGCCCGGGAACTTCTCAACTGGCCATCTTTTTTATGAAAGCAGGGGAAGTGATTGGCAATGGCTTAAACGCCATCAGTCAAATAAGTTCTTTGGTAAGCATAGGCATAGATATTGAAAAAATAGGAGATCAGGTTTATAATAACAGTGTACAGTTCAAGATCATCAATAGGCAGCTTACGGGGAATATGACGTTGCAGGCCGGAGCAATGGTTCAAGGTGCAAATCCATTAGGTTTGGGAGATGGCGTAGACCTAGATTCTGGGCCGGGCGACCCTTTGCCGCCTATCTTTTGGGAAGAATATTGGTATCCAAGTGTAGAAGCAGCAGATTATGCCTATTCTAATACTTTTCACGCGAATGTTAGCGGACAAGTATTTACTGTGCCAGGGTATCCTAATGTAAAATTTCTTCTTTTTCATTATGAAGGAGTGGCTGCTCAGAAAGTTAAAAACGGTAACCTAGCAAAATCTGCAAATAAAGGGCTAATTATAGATTCCAAAATAGATGATAAACATGAAGTTCCTTATAAATCTACAATGGAGGGAGGAAGTAATGCTCTTATGTATCCAGTTGAAAGAACGCAAAATCAGCTGCATGGGAATGATTTGGCAACATTTTATCAAACATATAATTTAAAACATGGTGATCCGTTTCTGGTACCCCTCTATGAACCAACTTTAAAACCTTCTCCGGTACGCCAATTCAAGCCAGGTTACGAACCCAAAATTAAAATTTATGATGGTTCACCTTTTGAGTGGCTACTACCTTCACCAGCAGGAGCAGGAGCTCTAATAGAGCAACTATTTAAACGTTTGGCATTTTAAAAAATTAATGTTATGAAATCTCTTGAATTATTGTTAAATGAGTTTGATGAAGTGTTAAAGAAATATAACCCTGTAAATTATGAACGGCTGTATCCTCCTCTTTCAGAACTAGAATTAAAAATTGTTTTGAAAAATCTGAAGATAAAAAGCGAAGATTTTAGAACATTATATAAATGGAAAAATGGCTTTGATTTCACTAAAGATAATTACATATGCTTTGACATTCTTTTTAATGGTACTTTGCTCTCATTAGATTTAGTTCAGGAAGATGTTTTATTCAATCAAAAAGAAGGTACATGGAGGAATACACTCATTCCATTGATTGGCAATGACGAGCGCGAATGGTTATTGTTTGATAATAAAAAGGGTAAAGATTATGAGAAAATCTTTTTTTACTCACCTTCTATTCCTTCTGCTGCAATTAGGCCTATTACATGTTATGATTCTATTGTTGCAATGATTGATACAACAATAACAGCATATAGAAATGGTATATTACAATATGATCCCGATGAAAATTGCTTAAACAATGATGTGGATAGATATTTTGCCCTGGCAAGAGAAAGAAATCCAAAATCACAATTTTGGATGATGTAAGTCATATCGATTGCAATTGCATTTAAGCCGTAGCATGCTTTGTCGGTTCCTGAGTTGAAAGCATGGGAGTAAGGTAATTATGAAGGCTACATTACATATGGAGGAACTCAAAGCAAATAAAATTCTCGCCTTATTTTTCAAAAAATATGAAATAGCAAAAGATAAATAAATTCTATTCGATGAGTTTCCCGTTTACGCTTATGGCTTAAAGATAGCGGGCATAAGCAGCGTAAAGCTCCCCGATGCCTCTGAAGGCAGTATAAAAAACACTTATCTTTATAATGATAAAGAGCTCTTTGACGACGGAGGTTTAAACTGGTACGATTACGGGTTTAGGAGTTATGATCCGCAGATTGGGAGATTTATGCAGCCTGACCCACTGGCCGATGACTATCCTGAATTAACACCTTACCAGTATGCAAGTGATGACCCGATTGCGAATGTTGACATAGATGGCCTTTTAAGCGGGGCTGCTATAGCTGATGCAGCAAAACCTTTTAACCAGGTTCAAACTTTAGCAGGTGTCGTTGTTTACCTTAAACCGGCAGTAACAGCCGGTTCTGTCACAAGAAGTTTTTTCTCGGGATTATTAAACAGCGCTTTGAGTACCCTTAAAGGTATTGTGCATGTGATTGCCCACCCTTTAACTACCGCTGCTGCTTTAGGAAATGTAGCGCTGCATCCAATAAAAACAGTAGAAGCGCTGAAGAATATTGTTGTAAATACCTACCGTGTATTTAAGGCTGGAGACGCCAATGTAAAATCCAAAATGATCGGCCATGCTGCTGGAGATATTGTTCAATTGTTTATTGGAACAGGTGAAGTGAAAGCAGGTACGGAAATAGCGGAAGATGTGGGAACTTTGTCTAAGGTTGTGAAGGAAACGGAGGAAGTAGAAGATGTTGGAATTGTTAATAAAGCAGAAAAAATAGTTAAACATCATTCTGATCCAAAGTTTATGGGGGGTGACAAAGATCAAGAGTTAACAAAGATGTATGAAAGTGACCATAAGGCACTACATAAAGACTTAAACAATCATTTAGTAAAATATAAGGATGAAGCAGGTAACCACATGCGTCCACAACGTGGAAATTCAGGAATAGATATTCAAAGAAACTTTAGCCCAGAAGAAAGGATTAAAGCTATGAAAGATTTTTACAACGGGCCAGGATCAAAATATAAACAAGCTGCGAAAGATTTTTTCAAACAACATAATTAATTTAAAATTTCGAATAAATGATTTTAGGGTATTCCATAAGTATTCCAGACAATGATCACTACATGTATGATAATTTAAAATTACCAGTTTGTGCAAAATACATGGATGTTTACAGCATCAATGTGTATGACCCGGATTTTAAGTTTAAAAAACAGAGAATGAACATATCTGAAACTTGGGATGGTTTTTTGATAGTTTCAGAGTTATTTAAAAATTTTTGCGAAAAGGAAGATTACTCAGGCTTGGAGTTTATTTCATTACCTGCTACTAAAAAATTTTATTGGTTAAAAATTCATAACGTCAAAGTATTTGACTCTACTGCAAGAAGAACGAAATTTATTAATTATAGTGAGGAATGTCTGGGTTTCGGAGGTGTGTATGGTGCTACTCCTGTTTGTTTAAAACAAAAATTATCCCTTGAAGATAATCTGTTTCGGACGGATATTTGTTTCGGAGACTATGAAAAAAAATCCCCAGTTTATTTAACAGGCGAGGTTACAAAACAAAAACTTAAACGAGCAGGATTTAAAGAAATATCTTTTGAAAAGATATTAGACGAGTACCAATGGCAAAGGGAGGGTAAAGATCCGAATGCGATAGTTATCGGTTAGCCTCTCTCCGGCGCAGATATGCGGCCTGGATGTGTGACGTGGCGTGCACTAAGAAATAGATCCTGCTAAAAGCAATTGAAAGAAATATGTGATGTCCTTATGGCTTAAAAATAGCAGGGATAAGCAGAGTAAAGTTGGGAGATATGCCCGAAGGGAATTTGCAAAATAATTATAAGTACCAGGGCACTTTTAGTGAAATGGATGCTGATATCGGATGGAATGATTTTGAGTTGAGAAATTATGATGCACAGGTTGGAAGATGGGTACAGCAGGATCCATTACAGCAATTTGCGAGTCCTTATCTGGGAGAGGGGAATGATCCGATAAACAATATTGATCAGAATGGAGGATGGGCTGCTACTGGTTTGTTTGAAGGATTAAGTCAGGTTGGTATAACTGCTGTTACAACATTAGCGGGAGCTCTGATTGGTGAAGGAGTTGATTTATTAAGTGGTGGCAGTGGGGGTAAAGGATTATTAATAGGAGCAGGTTTAGGGTTGGCGACTAATTTAGGAGGCGATTTTTTAGAAGCTTTAGCTAAACCAAGCATTAAATTAATTTCTGGCGGATTTAAACAGGACTATTTAGGAGCTAATTTAGACGCTACCTTTAAAGTTAAACATGTTAAAGCAAGTGGATTACAAATAATTCAAACGTTAAATGGCCCAGATGAACTTCCAAATTTAAAAACCCTTTCTCCACCACATCATTATGGAAAATTCTCAAAAGTTGAGAATGGAGTTCGTATTGGAGGTTTTGTTGATGGTGGTATTAATTCACTCCAAGCAAAAAAATATGGTCCTGTAAACAAAGACATGCCTTATTATTTAAACGAAAGCCCTCCACCACCAAATACCCCATCAAGGTTAATTATGCTATATAAAGATTTTGTTAATTGGGGAGGAGATATGGGTACAATTCGTGTTAAAGATATTCCTCAATTGCTTGTAGGAGAAGCTAATTTTGAAACAATTATTGTTGCTAAAAATTATAGAGGAACAAAGAAAGATAAAATACTTGGACATTTTAGATGGGGAACCGTTGACTTGGTAGGTACAAAAAATATCGATTTTGAAAAGTATAAAGGGGGAATTGATTTAAAAGGAGATGGAAAAATATCTGAGATATCCAAAGAAATAATAAATTTTGATTATCCAAATTATAAATTTTAATTAAAGATGATAAAAATATTATTGATGGCTTTTTGTTTCCTAATAGGGACATTTTCCAAAGCTCAGGATACTTTATCTATTGATAAATTTGATTCACTTGTAACCCAACATCACGAGAAAATGAAACTGATATTAAAATCAGAAGATACTCTTTCAAGTAATGAAGCCGTTATTTTAGTTAAAATAGAAAACACACTACATTATGGAGTAGAAAATTATATTGGAAATAAGGAATTAAGCATTAGAATAAGAAAATACCAAAGTTTTGATAGCTGCTTCAATATATATTTTATAAGAAAAATTATACACAAGCTTGATGCTACAATATATTTTGGTATGGGGTATTATTCAAAAAAGTATGATATTTTATTAGGCGGGAATTTGACAGACCCCAAGAGTCGATATTATATTAAGAATTAAAAAGTTAAGGCTAATTCATCACAACCATAAATTTGTAACTTATTATGACGATGCTTTTTTAGAAATAGGAATCCATAATATTTGTTTGTTAGCTGTCCTTATGGCTTAAAAATAGCAGGGATAAGCAGTGTGAAGCTCCCTGATGCAGCAGAGGGCACTATAAAAAACACTTACCTTTATAATGACAAAGAGTTCTTTGACGATGGGGGATTAAATTGGTATGATTACGGGTTCAGGAATTATGACCCGCAGATTGGGAGATTTCCTCAATTGGATCCGCTTACATGGAAATACCCTCAACTAACACCATATCAGTATGCAAGTGACGACCCGATAACCAATATTGATTTGGACGGATTGGAGGGTGTATCACCTTTAGTTGATGTTGGTGATGCCGTTGTTACTGCAAAATCATTTTTAGCGCCGGTCGTAATAAAAGGACTATCCAAGGCTCAACTGGCTGCAAAG
>DASSHD010000522.1:0-2592 GCA_035693085.1 Hanamia sp.
CACTTTTTACATTACTGCTATCAGCCTGATTTTTTTTGGCCGGCATATAAATTCTAACCGTATCAGTCTTACTGTTGTCACTTTTAACTTCATAGATCATTTGCAAACCATCTTTATCACTTTTGTCCAGAATCCTGATAATTGAATCTTGTTTATTTACAGAAGGCGGTGTGACAATAGTTACAGAAGATGACGTTTTAATTTTTACTTTGCCTGAATCTGAGGCGCTTAAAGGAGCAGATATTTTCGAACCATGTTGCGATTCATTGGCGGTCGCTATTGAAGTATCTCCATTCACATTGTTTGCTGTATCAGCTTTTTTAGCAGGTGCTACAGCTATAGCTTCGTGATCTTGCAAAATAGACGAGTCTTTAACCACGCCAGCGAGCATTTTTGTAAATGGATTCTCATCTTTTTTTACAACAACCGGATTGGGTTTACTTGAAGTTCCTGTTATTAAAGCAAGCGTTTGCATGTTAAAAAGCTGCCATCCCTTTTCACCGAAATTCTTTAAAAGATACCCTTCATTATTATTGTCAACTACAATCTTATAATCCTCTTCGGGAAATTCATTTCTTGGAAACCCAACTACTAAATTATATTCTCCATCTGTAACACCAGGAATAATAATATATCCTTCAGAAGAGGAACTGATCAATTTATTATTGAACTTGGCATAAAAAGGTCGTCCTCCTTCAGTTTGCAAATAAATAAAATGTGCTTTTTGGGCATTTACTGAAAAAGCAAAAAAGGCCATTAAAAGAAGAAGAATTAATTTTCTGGTAACTGAGCTAAACATAATCCCGCAAATCTATTTAATATAATAATAAATATTGCTACCTCAATAAAAAATAAGAACATTTTATCTTTGGCACTTATTTTTGCAATATTTTAAAAGATACCTATGAAAAAAATCTTTCTTGCGGTTGTATTCTTTAATTTCATTTCAACTTCTTATGGCCAGCAAAGTAGCCAATCAACAGATACAGCCTGGAAACACATTTACCGTGGTTCGTATCCAAGAATCAATGACCTCGTTAATACCAGGCTTGCAGTAAGTTTTGATTATGATAAGCAATGGATGTATGGACAGGAGTGGGTAACTCTTGAACCACATTTTTATCCAACAGACTCTTTGAAACTGGATGCCAAAGGAATGCAGATAAATGAAATTGCCATTATAAAAGGTAATTCCAAAATTCCCTTAAAATACTCTTACGATAGTATGCATTTGAGAATTACACTCGATAAAACTTATAAAAAAGATGAAAAATATACCTTGTATTTGAATTACATTTCAAAGCCAAATGAACTGAAATTATCAGGGAGTGCAGCAATTACCGGTGCCAAAGGATTGTATTTCATTAATCCTTTGGGCAAAACCAAAGAACATACTGAGATATGGACACAGGGTGAAACAGAATCAAACAGCGCCTGGTTTCCTACAATTGATAAGCCCGATCAAAAAACCTTAGAGGAAATATCAATGACAGTTCCGGCAAAATATGTAACCCTCAGCAACGGCCTTCTGATCCATCAAAAGAAAAATGCCGATGGCACACGCACAGATGATTGGAAAATGAAATACCCAAATTCTCCCTATTTATTTTTCATGGGCGTTGGTGATTATGCAATCGTAAAAGATAAATATAAAAATATAGCAGTAGATTATTATGTAGAGAAAGAGTATGCTCCCGTTGCCAGAAAGATATTTGGCGAAACTCCTTCTATGATTGGATTTTTCTCAAAGATCTTAAACTTCCCTTATGTATGGACAAAATATGATCAGATGGTAGGAAGAGACTACGTAAGCGGTGCAATGGAAAATACGACTGCAACTCTTCACCAGGAAGATGCGTATCAAAATGCGCGGCAATTAGTTGACGGCAATGCATGGGAAGATGATATCTCTCATGAATTATTTCATCACTGGTTTGGCGACCTGGTAACCTGCGAAAGCTGGAGCAATATTACTCTTAATGAATCATTTGCCAATTATGGCGAATACCTATGGAGAGAATACCGTCATGGAAAAGAAGATGCTGATGCAAAAAACTATGATGATATGCGGGATTACTTGTTGAGTGGCAGTAATAATAAAGACCTGGTAAGATTTTATTATAAAGACAGGGAAGATGTTTTTGATGCAGTAAGTTATAATAAAGGAGGACGCATACTGAATATGCTCAGGAATTATGTAGGGGATTCTGCATTTTTTAAATCGCTGAATGAATATCTGAATCTTTATAAATTTAAACCTGCTGAAGTTCCACAATTAAGACTCGCCTTTGAAGATGTAACCGGCCAGGACCTGAACTGGTTCTGGAATCAATGGTATTATGGAAGCGGCCAACCTACTCTTGATATCAATTATGATTATACCAATGGGGTAGAAAGAGTGATAGTAGATCAAACTCAAAATACAGGAAAAATATTCAAAATACCGACTGCCATTGATGTTTATAGTAGTGGGACTAATAAAAAGAGATACAAAGTGTGGCTGGATAATAAAGCTGATACTTTCTATTTTGCCAGCGCTCAAAAACCTTCCTTAGTAAATGTAGATGCAGATAAGGTTCTACTCTGTATAAA
>DASSHD010000523.1:0-5526 GCA_035693085.1 Hanamia sp.
GAGATAAATGCAACGTTTTCAAACTTATCATTGTCAAGCTAAAAAAAGATATGAGACTGATTTATCTAACACTTGTAACCTGCATCGTATTTTTATCATGTAAAAAGAATATTTCTGGTTCGCCGCCATTTTTTAATTGTGATCATCAAATTCAGGATTCATCTGTTCTTGCCAATAAACTTGTCGGTTCCTGGAAATGGATTAAAACCAGATCAGGCGCTACGGGGGAAGTATCCCAGGCTGACACACTGAGAATTTTGACATTAGTGCCCGATTCTACATTTAGCTATATTGAGGGAACAACGATTCTTGCCCAAGGTACCTGGAGCTTGAAAATTATGCCTGGTACTTCATATTGGAACCTCAACATCGAACCTGAAAGTTATTACCTTATGGGCAGCGTTTTCATTTGTAAAAATCAAATGAATCAAATGGAGCTTTTCTATAGCTACCTTGATGGACCTGATGTTTCATTTGAAAGAATAAATTAAAAATCGTCTATCTATTCAGCTCATCACAAAATTCTGAAGGAACCTGAAAAATCGCAACTATGAGATTTGAGTAGAAAATATTTTGCGTTTACGGCAGGGTGTTATATCCCAAAGTTTTTTGAAAAAAAGTTTAGCCATGGAATGTCCAGTAAAGCAACAAATAACGCTGATTCCTATGGATATTTTAATAGCAGAAGATGTTTTCTAAATTGGAGAAAGGGTTGCCAACCTTCAGAAGGTTGGCAACCCTGAAAGCGTAAATTTTTTATTACCTCAGCCCTGTCCGCCTTTCACAGCAAATCAACCTGCCTGCCGGCCAGGCAGGCTTTTTTTGGAGTTTTCTTTTTCAGGAAATTTTTCTACTTCTTCCTGGCTGGCGTATTCCTCCTTAGGTTCGGGTAATATTTTCAATATCGAGTCTGTTAAGGAAATCACAGAAGAAGCGGAATACAGGCCAACACCGTTTCCTGAATATGTATAGTCCATTAAAGTAAGCTTCACTTCACCGTTAATAGACAATTCAATATAATTACCATAACGAATAAGCCTGAAATGAAAAGATTTTTTTCCGTTCAAATTAAAAACGGACGATTGGATATCATTAAAAATAAAATTATGACGGATATTCGCCGGATTAAAACCCCATGATCTTAACTGCAACAGGCCGTTTTGTACGTCGAACGAAATAAAATAGCCATTACCTCCTTTGTCCATATCACAAACCAATCCCAGTTTTCCCATTCCCTCTACTGTTAATAACCCTTCCCAGATAAAGCACGGCGATGGTTTTTGAAAACAAAATATCTCATAACCGCTTCTTGATCCGCAGGTCCATTTATTTGGCTCAATGTTAGAAGACGCTGTTGGGTTCGAAAGCAAATGCTTTACCTTTTTGATTTTGGCTTGTGGTATTGTTTTTTGAACCATAAGTTCCCATCGGTAATAACTTTTTAATAATAATCTTCCATCTCTGTCTGTATCTAATTCTTTGGGTGGAGGAAGCACGCGCATAGCATTGATATTTCCATAAGCATAAAAAAAATTATATACCAGCAAATGATCTTTGTCCTGGACAACTCTTGCAGCATAATTGCCTTGTGGCAATAATACATCTGCATGAAAGGAGTGATATTCACCAAAAATTTCAGGAGCAAACCAATAACGTACTTTAATATCTTCACGGATGGAGCCGATTAAATAAAATTTTCCTTTCAACCCAAACACACAGGGGCACTCAATATCATCATACACCATCGGGTATAGCATAGGTGGTAATAATTCAAGAATATCATTGGTTATCTTAACCAGGCCTACGCAACCTCTTCGGGATACGGGCCCTTTAATGCTGCGGGCGCATAAAAGAAGGTATGCTTCACCTTTATAATCAAATCTGTAAGGGTCCCTGAAACTCAGCCATTTCCTCGGATTGTTATTTGAAGTTTCGTAATAAATTCCTTTCGGCTCTATCGGGAAAATATTTTTTTTGGTTTTTTCCCAGTTGAGGAGGTTATCTGACTCGGCTAATCCTATTCTTGAAATAACGCCACGGTCTTTTCGCTGCAGCCCTGTATAATACATTTCAAATCCGGGAGCTTTAGTTTTGCTGATTTTCTTACATACATCCATTGTCCAAAGCATATCATCGTCCCACTCGCCCGGATCACCCACGAATAAAGCATTTTTCACTCTTTTCCACGAAATTCCGTCTTCAGAAACTGCATGTGCGATGTAGTCATGATTAGGAATAATAAGATGAAATAAATGATATATATTTTCGTGTACGATCACCGTTATATCTCCAATTTCCCAATCACTAAAACCTGATCCTGAGTACATAAATTTATCCGTTTTATTAGGGCTAAAAATACAAAATACTTCGACTTATATTGATTTAGTTAATTTTACAAACTATTTAGATATGAAAAAATAAAAAATGGACGGATATTATATTCAGCTATTCAGTCCACATGGGCTTATACGATTTAAAGACCCCGAGATTGGCAGGGATAAAGATACAGGTGGACAGGTAAAATATGTACTGGAACTATTGGAAAACCTGGCGCTGCATCCGCAGGTAAGAAAGGTAGATCTGTTTACACGCAGAATCGTTGATAAAAGAGTTTCTTCCTCTTATGAAAAAGAAGTGGAAACGGTGAATGAAAAAGCACGTATCATTCGCATCGCATGTGGCGGTAATGCCTACCGGCAAAAAGAATCTTTGTGGGATTATTTAGACGAATTTATAGATAAGACAATTCGTTTCATTGAAAAAGAAGATGATTTTCCCGATGTAGTACACGGCCACTATGCTGATGGCAATTACATTGCGGGTCAATTAAGCCAGGTATTTGGAATTCCTTTTATCGCTACATCACATTCGCTGGGGCAAAATAAAAATAAAATTTTATTAGAACAAGGCCTTTCTCCGGAAAAGATCAATGAAAAGTTCAACATGGAGCAGCGGATTGCAGTGGAAGAGAATTTGCTGCAAAAAGCAAATGTAATTATTGTAAGCACTCAACATGAAATTGATACGCAATACGGTTTATATAAAAATAAAAAGGCCGGGAAATTTGAAGTAATTCCTCCGGGAGTAAACCTTGATTTATTCTATCCTTTTTACAGGTTCGACATGCCTTCTTTTAAAATGAGCCTTGAACAGGAACATGCATTGTACCGTGTTAATTCTGATATAGAAAGATTTTTATTTAATCCTGCAAAGCCATTAATTCTTTCAATCGGAAGAGCAGATAAACGTAAAAATTTTGAAACGATCATTGAATCTTATGGTAAGGATAAGGAATTACAAGCCATGGCCAATCTTGCCATATTTGCCGGCGTAAGAAAAGATATTACTGAAATGCCTGCAGACGAAAAGGATATTCTTACCAACCTGTTGTTGCTACTTGACAAATACGACCTCTATGGCAAGATGGCAATTCCGAAAAAGAATGATCCAAAACTGGAAATTCCCGAAATATATCGCGTAGCTGCCAGAAAAAAAGGAGTTTTTGTAAATGCAACTCCAGGTGAAAATTTTGGACTTACTATTGTAGAAGCTGCAGCCTGTGGGCTTCCTGTGGTGGCATCGCCTACCGGAGGGCCAAAGGAAATTCTGGAACAGTGTGAGAATGGATTATTGGTAGATGTGGAAGACCCCGTAGCAATAGCAGAAGCTTTGAAAAAAATTATTTCTGATCAGGTATTGTGGGAAAAATATTCAGCCAATGGTGTTAAGGCAGTAAATGAACTTTATTCATGGAGCGCACACGCCGACAGATACATGGAGATAGTTGATGATATTATGAGACAAAGAAATGTTGACGGGCCTCACGAATCGGACAAAACAGCTTATGGAAAAAAATTATTAAAAACCAGCCTTCTCATCATTTCAGACCTTGATGGCACACTGGTAGAAGGTGAAGATTGTGAGGGACTGGATGAATTCAGGCAATGGATAAATGAGCATAAAGATAAGGTTGTTTTTGGCGTAGCTACCGGCCGAAACAGAGAAGTGACGCAGCAGGCTTTTAACGAATATAATTTGCCGGATCCGGATGTTTTGATCTGCTCGGCAGGTTCCGAAATTTACTATACTAATAAAATGATTCCTGATAATGGATTTGAAAGCCATATAGATTACCAGTGGAAAAGGGAAGAACTACAGAATGCATTGTCAAAATTTAGCGGGATTAGCTTGCAGGAATCAGCGGCCCAGTGGCGCTTTAAACTGAGCTATTATGTAGATAAAAATTTTACAGAAGATGACATTGCTGACCTTTATAAATTTCTTGACGACAATAAACTCAGAGCCAAAATATTATTAACAGAAAATCATTTTCTGGACCTATTGCCTTTTCGGGCCAGCAAAGGAAGTGCTGTGCGTTACCTGAGTTACAAATGGAAACAACCTCTGGAAAATTTTATAACAGCAGGTAATAGCGGCAATGACAGAGATATGCTCAAGGGAAAAACTAATGGAATTGTAGTGGCTAATTACAGTCCCGAGTTGGAAGAATTGCGAAAAAACAAATCCACTTATTTTACAAAAGCTCCACTTGCCAAAGGTGTATTAGAAGGTATTCAATATCATATTTCGGCTATGGGGATTGATTGGTGAGTTACGATTTCTTTGCAAAATTTAAAGACACTTACAGTAAACAAAGAAATATTCAAGTTTCCAATTTTCCCTTTAAAATAATTTCTTAAAAAATTCCTTCATATCATTCCATGAAGCAGTATCTGCTGCAGCATCATATTTAATAGGCATATTAAATTTTTTAGCATTTGCATCAGAAGCCGGATTGGTGAAAGCATGTGTAGCTCCCGGAAAAACAATAAATTTATAATCTGCACCCACAGAATCCATCTGCTTTTTAAATTCTGCTACATGAGGATTTTCAAATACATCGGCACCGCCATGGCACACCAGGATCTTTGCTTTCAGCAAACCTTTTTGTGGCGCAACTCCACTAAGGCCGCCATGAAAAGTTACTACGCCTTTTAAATCTGCACCCAATTTTGCTGCATTTAAAACTACAAATCCGCCAAAACAATATCCGATTGCTGCTATCTCAGAAGTGTCTGTTTGTGGGAAAGATTTAATTTTTGCAATAGCGGCATCAATATGAGGTTTTGTCAGCAAAGGGTCTTTGTAATAAGGAGTCGCCAGTTCCTGTGCGGTTTGAGGGTCGTTGCCTAATTTCCCGTTGCCATACATATCTACAGCCATCGCGATATAACCAAGACCGGCCAATTGTTTGGCCCTGCTTTTAGTATAATCATTTAATCCCCACCATTCGGGAATCACTAATATCGCGGGTCGTTTACCTTTTATATTTTGGTCGTAATATACGAGGCCTACATAATTTTTCCCGTCAACTGTAAAATTCGCAGAATCTCCTTTTATGCTGCCAGGATTATTGGATGTTGAATCTTTTGTATTCATTGTTTCTGATTTTTTGTTATTTGAATTATTGCATGAAACTCCAAAAGCAGTAGTAATTATTAAACTGAAAGCGATTATTTTAATATT
>DASSHD010000524.1:0-7041 GCA_035693085.1 Hanamia sp.
TGGGGATACAATGCATTTGTTTGAAATTTCATATTCAATTTATTATTTACTATACTATTATTTGATTATAGGACCATCGCTTTATTTATGTCTCTAATGAGAACTTGTTTTACAACTACCCGATAAATTTGAGTTGCCCCGCAAAAGTCTGCCTGTAGATTTTACCTTTTTTGATAATTAGCGTATCAGTTGCAAATAGAACTTCGAGGCTTGGTGATTTCCCGTGCCAAACAAAATATACCAGGCCGCCATTAATAACTGTCTTTTCCAATTCAAGACTTGACTTTTGCTTTGGAAACAGTTGTATCAGACCGGCGTAGAAGCCCCTTATTTCTTCAAGGCCTTCATAACTTTTATCCTGGGTGATTAAAACTGATTCGTTAGTGAAGTCTGTCATCAGCGCTTCGAGATCATTTTCCAGAAAAGAGTTTAAATGATTTTGCAAAATTCTTTCAGGTGTATTGTTGTGATTGTTTTCTATTGCCCCACCCAACGTTTGTATATGATTCATGATTCTGTTTTTTATAATGCTTAATATTTTTTTTATTTTTTTGGATATTCATCCTGGCCTGAAGTGTTGTCACTTTCAGGCCAAAATGATAAATCCTCTTTTGTCAGGCGAGCAATGGTTCATTTAATACGATCGCCATTTCGTATTGCTCGACGCGGAACGAATCGGGCAATCCTCCATACCTGGCCGGAATATTCTTTGCTAACCTCGAGTTCCAGAATGCAGCTCTTGCCTCTTTGTTTTCAAAAACATAAAAGCCGCTGATCGCTCCTGTAGATTCTTCAGAGAGATAATATTTCTGAAGTAACCCTGGTACGTTTCTAAAATCGTCCAGATTTTCCTGGCACCTTTTCATTAAGTCTTCCGGGCTTAGAGAAGAATTGAATTTTACTAATAAAACCGCTTCTGCATTTTTCATTTTTTTTAATTTTTTTAGTTAATGAATATGCAGCAAAGGTAGATGCGGGAGAAGCAGAGGAATGGTCTAAAGAGCCGGAAAAATCGACTTTAAAGTTTAAAGTTCAACGTTGCTCATATCAGACCGCTTCTGCCTGAATTGGAGAGGGGTAAGATGGTATTTTTGTTTAAATACCCGGATAAAATGTGAAGTATCTTCAAATCCACATTCGAGGGAAATCCGGCTAATACTTGAATTGGTGGTAAGTACCTGGTGGTAAGCAAGCTCCAGTTTTTTTTGTTGGAGCCAGGCTCCCGGAGTGGTATGGTAAAGGCGTTTAAAACAATTTTTGAAAGTGGACAAGCTCATGTGACAAAGCTGAGCGTACTCTTCCAGTTTAAGATTATAAGCAAAATTCTCTTCCATTACCCTGCTCATGTGATATTCCTGGTCCTGGCACAAAGAAATAAAGTAATCAGTTAAGGCCTGGTGCTTCTTATTTGAAAAAAGGCTTAAGAGCAGTTCATCGAATTTTAATAACAGGAGCTTTTTATCCGGCTTTTGAGATAAAGAAAGATAGGACTGAATAGAATAATAATAGGATTCTAATAATTCATCTTTTTCTATGCGCAAAACAGCATCCTGCGAGGAAAGGTTTTTTTGAGGAGTATCCAGCAAAGCGCTATTTTTTTTCAGAAATGACTTTATAAAATCATCAGGTATGAAAACGAAGACAGCACAAAACTTATCATCAAAAAACTGGTGGGTGAGATTGGCTCCCTTCTTTACAAAGATGATATCGCCATCGCTCACTTCGTAGGAATGGTAGATGGTTTTCCACATCTTCTTTCCGGAAGATATAAAAGCAAAATAATTATTGTTTGACCAGAGCCCTAATTTGGTTTCTTCCCGCATGCAGGTATATTCCACAAATAAAAGGTCATCCACTTCTATTTTAGAAAATAAATTGCTGTCTTTTATGGTGGAATAAAGATTTATCATTTTCTATTATCCCTTTCCTGTTTACGGTTACTATTTCAAAGGAGCAAAGGTAGGTTAGCGGCTGTTTTTCACAAAACGAAATCGTCCAATGGTGTTTTCTGAAAACGTTTTTTGATTAGATTGATGTGCCATAATTCAAGTTAATTACGGGTCCTGCGATTTCTTTTTCTCATCATCAATCTCGTCATTAATGGTTTTTATAAAACTGGCGACAGCCGTATGCCGCTCGTTACTATCAGCCTCAGGCCATGCACTGTTGATTGCAATTACCAGTTGCCTATCAGGATCAATATGGATCATCTGGCCATGGATGCCCAATGCCTCGAAAGCGCTGCCATGAAAGATCCACCAACCATATCCATAGCCACCACCGGGCCAAAGTGGCACTTGTACCCTGGTTGCCGTCTTGAACCAATCATCCGGAACAATGGATTCGCCATTGATGCGCCCGTCTTCAAGAACGAATTGTCCGAACCTTGCAAAATCACGGAGTGGCATTTGAAGGCAACAGCCTGCCATTTCCTGGCCGGTCCGGTCCAGCGTCCAGGTTGCGTCCTGCTGCATACCATAAGGAATCCAAATCTTTGAAGAAAGATAGTGAGACAAGGTCTGATGGGTAGCTGAACTTATCGCAACACCCAGCAGATCGGTTTCACCTGTACTATACACAAATTTTTTGCCGGGTTCAGCCTCGGCCGGCAAACGTCGCATGTAACTTACTGTTGCGTTCATGCCCGGCTCTATTGGATCTGTAGAGAACCTGGCAATGTCACTATTTGGATCAGTATAGTTTTCGTTCCATCGTACACCGGTGGTCATCGTGAGAAGATGGCGAATCTTCACACTATCGTAGGCGCTTCCTTTTAAATCCGGAATATAATCCGTTAAGTAGTCGTCCACACTTTTGATGTAACCATCTTTGATGGCGGCCCCCACGAGAGTGCTCGTTACTGACTTTGCAACAGAAAATGACGGCCATCGGTTTGATTCGCTGTCGCCAGCCGCATAGCGTTCCAAACGGATCTTTCCATCCTGTAAAATGATGAAGCCGGCTACTTTCTGTTCACTCAAAAAATCTTCGAGCGCTTTTTCTTTCTCTCCGCCGGTGCTGAATGCAGCAATGGGCAATCCTTGTGGAAGTCTATGCACTTTGCTCCCCTTTGGCACTACACGCTCTTCCGGTTTCCATTGGGATGCGCTTTTTGAAAGTGAATCCGGGTTGGATGTACTTTGAGCAAAGGAGTAAGAACCCAGGCTCAGCAAAATGGCCAGCCCGGCAATTGATAGAATGGGTAAGTTAAAAAGTGTACGCATAATTTCAGTTGTTTTTTGCGCTCGTCAGCGCATTATTAAATTAATTGGTATTGATTAATATACGAAAAATAAAAACATGTTGCCACGAAATGCACTAAAGTTAATACCGGCCGAAGCAAGGATAACAATTGGCAAATTTGAAATTCCAACCGGAATAGAACCAAAGGTTTTCAATGAAAAGCGATTGATGAAGATTTGCACAAATGCGCCGCTGATAAATGGCGGCAGTAAAAAATTTCAAAGAATAAACTGCAAAACAAAAATGCCATCACCCCGTGTCCGCTCTCGTTTTTTAAATTCCAACATTAATTATAACGTTACCTGTTTTCTCTCCCCTAATTACGTATTCATAAGCTTTGGATATATCTTCCAATAAATATTCCCGGTCTATGACCGGTTTAAAAATTCCTTTCTTTATCATATTAATAATATAGGGTATCGTTTTTTGCTTACTGTATGGAACAGGAAAGATTACTTTTTTAGTTCCTGAAACTGATGTAGAGAATGCATAAAAAAGATTTTGGGAGTAAGGCCCTAACTCTGAGGATATATAAATGCCTTTTTCTTTTAATAATGGTTTACATTTTCCATAAGTACTTTTGCCCACGGCATCAAATATAAAGTCGTATTTATCTTTGACCTCTGTAAAGTCTTCTTTCGAATAATCATAAATTTTGTCAGCTCCCAACGATTGTATTAATTTGATGTTTTTTGTATTGCAGGTAGCCGTTATTTTGACATCAAATTGCCTGGCAAATTGTAAGAGAGCGGAACCAATTCCCCCGGTTGCTCCATTTATCAGAATGCTTTGACCGGATTTAATATTTACTTTATGAATAAAAGTATATGCATAGTTAGCGCCTTCTAAGCTCGCTGCCGCTTCTTTATAATTTATTTTTTCAGGAATCGGAAACAGATTTCCTTCTGCTAATGTGAGGTATTCCGCTTGTGATTCTAAACCCGTATCGTTAAAACTAAATACTTTATCATTAACCTTAAATGACGTGATATCTTTTCCTGTTGATACTACTTCACCTGCAAAATCTGTCCCCAAGATTATTTTTCCTGGCTTAAATAATCCTAACACAAATCTCATGATAAATGGTTTGGCCGTAAGGTTTGCGCAATCTGTTCTGTTGACTGTAGTGGCATAGACCTTAATTAATACTTCATCGTCTTTCGGAACGGGATTTTCAATATCCTCAATTTTTATCTGATTAGGAGAACCATATCTTCTACGTACTGCAGCTTTCATTTTTTGCATTTTTAATGGAGCACCAAATCGGCGCTTTGCTCCCAATAGCCGTGTTTGTTTCTTCTTCATAACTATGCTACTTCGGGCTGATATATTTTTTCAAATCATTTATATACGCTTCAAAAGCCTTACGGCCCTTTTTAGTAATTGACAACATCGTTTTCGGATACTTGTTTTTAAAAGTTTTTTCCACTTCAATGTAACCGGCATCCTCCAGGTTCTTCACCTGGATACTGATATTACCTGAAGCCGCGTTTGTTTGTTCTTTTATGTAGGTAAACTCCACTTTGTCTGCTACCACCAACATGGAAATAATCGCCAACCGAAGTTGGGAGTGTAACAGCGGATCTAAATCTTTGTACATAGCGCTTATTCTTTTGCTGATTTCAACAAATAACCTGGTACAAGGTGGCCGCAAATTATTGCCGCGCCGACTAATAAGTTTAAGTACTCCCCGGATACAAATGTGGCAGCAATACTAAATATAAAAAAAGTGGCACCTCCAATAACCAGCGGCCTGAACCTGATGAGTAGCCCTGTTGTGGTGGTTCCTATGCCCGCTATAAGCAATATGATTGGCAGTAACGCGATTTCCATTTTAATACCAATAAAAATGGCTACACAAAATGAAACGCCCACTACCATCCAAAGACTTTTTAGGTAGTCTTCCAGATAGCTGGATACTTTCTTCTCCTTATTTATTTTGCGAATTATAAAAAACTGGAAAATAAATCCGATTAAAATAAGTACTATCCAATTGCCAATACTATAGAACCTAATTTGATCATAATCTTTATTCTGTAAAATTTTTAAGATGATAAATTGGGTAAACCAGGCCAGGCTCAATATCCAACCCCATAAGAGAAAGATTTGAGCACTTTCCTTATAACTCGTTTTTATACTGGAAATAGCTTTTTCAATAATGGAAAAACTCTCTTTCGCTGTTAAATCATTCTGATTCATAATTGCTATGTTAATATATTTATTAAGGCACAAATATAAAGTAGTTAATTTTATTAACCTAATTTTTTTGTTGGTAGTTGAAAGGTTGATGGTTTTTTTATGAAGGGCTGACCAATGGTATTTTCGCAAGAGCTAACGATGATGGCAGGAATCTGATAGTTATGGCGAGTGATGAATACACGTCCGTTCTCTGTATTCTTTTGTAAGCTCAATTTCCGGTCTGGGTTTTTTATGGCAATATCCCCGGGAAGGAAAATAAAAATCATCGTTATTTATTCTTTTACTATCACGCTCATTCCCTTTCAAAACAAAATACTTTTTTTGCGCCGCATCAATACTTGCGCCCACAAACACTTCAAAATTGGCGGGTTGAACTCAGTACCTATCAGCAGTAGTTCCAGCAGACGAACAAATATCGGCTTTTGTAGTTATCTTCGGCTTTGGGTTCGCTATTAGGCTGACGTTTGGGCGAAAAGGTGATTGAATACCAGCGCAGCAGCAAGGCCCTATACTTTGTGTGCCATGCAAGTCAACACCAATTTAGTTACGTCAAGGCCAGAGCATATAAAATATTCACATTCCTTAAACAGTGATTTTTTTAAAATCTTCACTATTGAAAAAAGGATTTAGCCCATTTTCGAGTAATCGTGTTAACTTTTCTTTAAGTTTTTCAGCTTTAACTCCCCGGACTTCTAAATTCTTCTCCCTATTGACTCCGCCCTTATAAGCAAACATTTTATACAAGTTGGTTTCAGGATTTTTAATTCTAAAATAAACGGTATAAATCCCAGTTTTTTTATTAACCGTAATTTTAGGCCTTGCTTCAACTGATTTGGAACTTCTATTAATTTTAGAAATACCTTCCTTTTTTTGAATCGCTTGCATTATTTTTTTATGCTTTTTTTGTAGTCTTAAACGCTTATTTATTTCACCAGAAATATTTTTTACCGATTCTAATCTCTTTAAAAAATACATTATTTCATAAATATCTTCATTTAACAACTCAAACCATTCACCTTTTACATTCTTTTTAAGATAAAAATTATGAATGTAGGTTTCTATTGAAAAACATTCGATAAAAGATTTTAAGTAAATAAGTTTTAATTCAAATGGATTGGCCGTTTGTAAATTTCTTAATCGCCTCTCTATCGAATCAGCAATTCCAATTTTATAATAATTTGTATTTATTAAATGTACAATGTAGATATTTCGTGGCCCAACTAATATATTATGGCTATTAATATCCTCTATCTCATTTTCCTCATTATTAATATTCTCTTCTATTGAAAAACTAAATTTAATAATTAAATGCTTTCTCTCAATTGTATCCTTAATTCAAAAGTAATTATCTTAAAATTAATGAATTTTAGTAACTAATTTCCTAATTGGAGCAAGTAAAAAGCCCGGCCAACAACAAATAAGACTTCGCCGGACACGAAGTGCTTCTGATGAAGTCTCATATTACATGAAGCCGTTCCCAAATAGTAAAACAACTCCTGTAATGTAAAGTTCAGTAAAGCAACAAATAACGGCAATTCTTATTCAAAGTATTGATTTTATAAAAATTGTTATGAATTCCAATTAATATTTTTTAGTAAA
>DASSHD010000525.1:0-3759 GCA_035693085.1 Hanamia sp.
GCCAGTTACGGTGAAGTACCACAACCAATCTGCAGATGATTTCCTGAAGCAGATGCTGGAGTTAAAAAAAGAACTCAATTGGATTGGTAATAATTTTAACCAGGTTGTTCATAAGCTTCATATCCTGGATAAGATACCAGAGTTCCGGGTATGGGTAAATCATTATGATGGATTACACCAGTCATTGGTGAGCAAGGTGGAAGAAATAAAATTAAAGGTGAGCCAACTCTATGAACAATGGTTGCAAAAATAACGATACCGAAAAGTATTAAAGCTGTACTGAATTATAACGAAAAGAAATTGCAGAAAGGTGCTGCCGAATGTTTGCACGCCTCAAATTATTTAAGTGAAGCAAAGAACATGAATTTCCATCAAAAATTAAATGGCTTTGAAATGCTGAATATTTTGAATAGCAGAGCTGCCACCAAAACCATTCATATTTCATTAAATTTTGACCCCTCTGAAAAGTTATCAAATGACAAGCTGGTTGAGGTTGCTAATGTGTATATGGAAAAGATTGGTTTTGGGCAACAACCTTTCCTTGTTTACAAACACGAAGATGCAGGGCATCCACACATTCATATTGTAAGTACCACCATCAAAGAAGATGGCAGCAGGATTAACACCCACAACATCGGCAGGAATCAATCTGAAAAAGCAAGAAAGGAAATAGAGCAAGAATATGGATTAATAAAAGCAGAACAGCAGCAGCGATTAATGAAGCCTGGTATTAAGCCTATTGATATTGAGAAGGCCATCTATGGTAAGTCTGAAACAAAGCGAAGTATTTCCAATGTAGTGGGTGCAGTATTTAGTCAATACAAGTTTACTTCTTTGCCGGAATTTAATGCAGCCTTAAAACAATTTAACGTGGTGGCTGACAGGGGTAAAGAAGAAGGCAGGATTTACAAGAACCGTGGGCTGGTTTACCGGATTTTGGATAGCGATGGAAATAAAGTAGGCGTACCTATTAAAGCAAGCTCCATCGGATGTAGACCAATCTTAGATAATTTGGAGAAAAAATTTACTACAAATGAAGTCGCGAAAGAACCGATGAAACAAAGAACCAAAAATACCATTGATGAATATTTACTATTATCATCCGGAAGTATGAAAAATCTGGTAACGACTTTGAAACAAAAAAATATCTACACCGTACTAAGACAAAGTACGGAAGGCAGGTTGTATGGTATCACTTTCGTGGACAATCAAAACAAAGTTGTTTTTAATGGCAGTGATTTGGGCAAAGGATATAGTGCGGCTGCATTGCAAACCAGGTTAGCTAAAGGAAATGAAAATTCACTTGCTCAGAACGAAACAAAAGGCAGCAGTTCTTCAGGCGGTTTTTCAAAAGAAAATGACCTTAATAAACACCAGGACAAAACCATTGTAACTACTTCTAAAAATGAAAACTTATTAGACGTGCTTTTATCAAACAAAGAACAATATGATAACACACCAACCAGTCTGCTTAGAAAAAAAAGAAAGAAAAAGAAAAAACCTATGATTTAAAAAACTAAAAATAAATATTATGTCACTTACAGGAGAGAATGAACAGGGGCTGCGGAAAATAGTTGACCTGACAAGATTTGCCAGCATCTTTATTTTGCTGCTGCATTTTTATTTTTACTGCTATGCAGCATTTAACCAATGGGAAATTAAAAGCACTATCACCGATAAGCTGTTGATGAATATCATGCACACCGGTTTATTCAGCAATCAATATACTTCCAAATTTTTAGCGATTGGATTATTGGTAATTTCTATGATGGGAGCACAGGGCAAAAAGGATGAAAAAATAAACAGGAGAAGTATTGCTGCTTACTTAATGATTGGCTTGTTGCTTTTCTTTGGAAGTAGTTTATTATTTGATTTAAATTATTCTATTGAAAATATTGCGGTCATTTATATGATTGTAACGGGCATTGGCTTTTTACTTATACTGGCAGGTGGTAATCTGCTCAGCCGGTTAATCAGCCTGAATTTATCAAACGATATTTTCAATTCTTTGAATGAAACTTTTCCGCAGGAAGAAAGGTTTTTATCCAATGAATATTCAATCAACCTTCCGGCTTGTTATAATCTGAAAGGAAGAATAAGAAAAAGCTGGATAAACATTATAAATCCTTTTAGAGGTTTGTTAGTAATTGGTAACCCAGGTTCCGGTAAAAGTTGGTTTGTAATACAGCATGTCATCAAACAGCATATTGAAAAAGGTTTTGCGATGTTCGTGTATGATTTTAAATACGATGACCTTTCTAAAATAGTTTACAACTGGTTGCAACAAAACAAACATAAATATTCGGTGCCGCCGTGTTTCTATGTTATCAACTTTGATAATCTTTCTGTATCGCATCGCTGCAATCCTTTAGATCCAAATATGATGAATGATATTACGGATGCAACAGAATCGGCAAGAACAATCTTGTTAGGATTAAATAGAGAATGGATAAACAAGCAGGGAGATTTCTTTGTAGAATCACCTATCAACTTTGTTACCGCCATCATTTGGTTCTTGAAAAAATATGCGGATGGAAAATATTGTACACTTCCGCATGTAATAGAATTAATGTTGGCTGATTATGATGAACTCTTCCCGATACTCAATACTCAGCCAGAAATTGAAGTGTTGGTAAACCCTTTCATTACGGCTTATCAAAACGATGCGATGGAGCAATTGGAGGGACAAGTTGCCTCTGCAAAAATTGGTATGGCACGATTGGCTTCACCGCAGCTATATTGGGTGCTATCAGGCAATGATTTTACTTTGGACATCAACAACCCCAAACATCCTAAAATTGTTTGCGTTGGTAACAATCCGGAAAAGCAACAAATCTACGGAGCAGTATTATCGCTTTACATTTCAAGATTGGTAAGACAGGTGAATAAAAATGGAATGCTGAAATGCAGCTTGGTATTTGATGAATTTCCAACCATTTATTTCAACAACATGGATAGCCTGATTGCAACAGCAAGAGGCAATAAGGTTGCTACGACATTAGCTATGCAGGATATTAGCCAGTTGAAAAAGGATTACGGAAAAGAACAGGCAGATGTGATTGTGAACATCACTGGTAATATTATAAGTGGCCACGTGATGGGTGAAACTTCCAAACTGCTATCAGAACGTTTCGGAAAAATAATGCAGGACAGGCAGAGTATTTCTGTAAACCGGACTGATACTTCCATCAGCCATTCCAAACAATTAGATAGTGCCATACCTGCTTCTAAAATTGCAGCGTTATCTTCCGGTGAGTTTGTGGGCCTTGTTGCTGATAACCCGGATGAAAAAATTAAATTGAAAATGTTTCATGCAGAGATTATTAATGATGCTGATAAGTTGAATGAAGAAGTAAGTCACTACAAAGAAATTCCTGATGTATCCAATGTCATCCAACAGCAGGTCATGGATAATTACTACCAGGTGAAGATGGAAGTGAAGCGGTTGATTGGGGAGGAGGTGGAGAGGTTGAAGGCGGAGAAAGTATAATGAGTATTTCCGAATAACCTTGATGTGTTTGTTTAATTAAATTTGTAACTATTCAGGTTAAAAAAGTTATTCACAAATTTAGTTTATTTGCATATTGAAAGTTGAAGAACAAATATTATTGCTTATAGCGGAGAATGAGCAACTCCGTAAGGAAAATACAGAATTAAAAAAGCTGTTACAGGAAGCATTAAACAAATTAAATAAGAATAGTAATAACAGCAGTAAACCACCATCTACAGATATAGCCCGCACAAAAAGTTTACGCACCA
>DASSHD010000526.1:0-5899 GCA_035693085.1 Hanamia sp.
GCCCATTTTGTAAATGAATTATCGGGTACCTGGCTTATATTATATGCGCCGGAGTATATGTATATTATGGACGCAACAATGATAACCGCCAGTGTAATAATAACTGTAAGAATTACTTTTTTCATAGCCTTTTTTTTATAAAATTAAAATAAATAATTCAGGGTTGTTCTAAATTACACCAATGACCAACCCGGGCTAATTCTCATTTTCGTTCAATTTAAGAGTATTCTTTTCTGACCGGTAGGCTAATCTTTTGAGCTTCCTATAATCCCATTCATAAAATTGAATGGCTGAAATAATAGAATACTCACTTTTTATAAAAACTTTTTATAAATTTTTTGTACATTCAAATGTCTCTCACTTTTTGTGCAGATCTTAATTTATTTGTGTAATAATTCTAAATTTTATTACCATGTTTATAGGTCACTTCGGCGTTGGGCTTGGCGCTAAAAAGCCGGCGCCTTTTATCTCACTTGGCACACTCTTCTTAGCCGCTCAATTCTTAGATTTACTTTGGCCGACATTTGTTTTGTTAGGTTGGGAACATGTAATCATACAACCGGGCAATACGAAAATGACACTACTGTATTTTTCTTACTTTCCATTTTCTCACAGCCTTCTGATGGACATGGTTTGGGGAATACTTTTTGGCCTTGTGTATTTTATCATCAAGCGCAACTACAAAGGTGCAGTCATACTTGGTTTATGTGTAGTAAGCCATTGGATACTTGATCTGTTGGTTCATCGCCCCGACCTGCCGCTGTTTCCGGGTGATTCTCCGCTTGTAGGATTTGGATTGTGGAATTATCCCGCTATCGCGATTGCAGTTGAGGGACTTATTTTTATTATAGGATTGTTGCTTTATTTAAGAACAACAAAAGCTAAAAATAAAGTGGGGCGCTATGCCTTTTGGGCGTTGATTCTTTTTCTTGTACTTATCTATTTAAGTAATTTGTTTGGTGCCCCGCCCCCAAGCGCAACCGCTGTAGCCTGGGCCGGAGAATTACAATGGCTTCTCATTGCCTGGGCGTATTGGATTGATAGAAACCGTATCATTAGGAATGCCGTGGTTGAAGGCCATGGTTCTTAAACAGGCCCCTATATTTTTAGCAGGAATCAATTAATTAATCTCAAACGAATAATTAATGCTAAAGACAATTAATCTTACGCTGCGTGCTATAATGGAAGCAGGGATTGTATTGGCATTTGGTTTCTGGGGTTATCATCTTGCCAATCGTGAATCAATAAAAATTTTACTGGCTATTATTATTCCGTTGTTCGTATTCGGTTTTTGGGGACTGGTAGATTTTCACCAGTTTGGCCGATTTGCCGAGCCGCTGCGCCTAATACAGGAATTGCTGGTAACAGGTGCCGCAGCATTTGTTTTATACCTTACCGACAAGGTTGTATTATGTTGGGTAATGTTAGCCATCTCCATTTTGCATCACATTTTGGTTTATGTTTTGGGTGGCCGTTTACTTAAGAATTGATTTCCTTCGGAAGTTTGTAACAACCGGGAGGCTGGTAAATGAAAATTCTATTTTTGCTGACTTTTATTCTCAATAAAATTCACCTCGTAATAGCGTTGCTCATCAATAAAAAAGTAAATAGAAATTCTCGTTTTTGTTGGTTTACTGTCATGTAATTAATTCCCACTAAAGATTTACAATCTGCATTTTACCACCACCAGCAAATTTATATTTCTCACTCTTTCATAAATATAGAATGGCTTTATAAAAACGCAATCAATATTATAAGCACAATTCTCCCCTGCACAAAAGCCTTGCTGCATATCCGCGCCGGTAGAGTGATCAGTAAATACATTTTTCTTCAAATGGATTCTCCTGTAAACTGCTGCGAATTTGATACCTTTATTCCATCTTCAAAACAAAAAATACGCTGGTTAGAAAAAGTATCTGCAATGAAAGATCTTTTATTAGATAAAGCAAATAAAGCGCTTTTGGCAGCTAACTGGCAACAGGCAAAAAGCATTCTCGAAAATGCGGTAGTGGAAAATCCTTCTGCTGAAGTTTATGAAGCAATGGCAAAAGCTTGCTGGTGGCTGAATGATGCACCGGCAGTATTTGAAAACAGAACGAAAGCCTACCAGTTATATTTGGAAAAAGACGACAGGCTGGGCGCCTCCCGAAACGCATGCTGGCTTGGCGTGGATCATCTTGAGTTTAACAATGAGTTTGCCGTTGCGAGCGGTTGGTTTCAGAGAGCTGAAAGCCTGGTAAAAGGGCTTGAAAATACAGCAGAATATGCACTGATATTAATGTTGAAAGCAAGGCTTGCTTTTTTCGTTGAAAAAAATAACGGGCAGGCATTGCAGTTAGCCGGCGAAAGTTTGAAACTAAGCGTATCGCTCAATAACGTTGAAGGTGTTATGATTGCAAAAGCTTTCATCGGATTTATATGGGTTACCGAAGGAAAGATTTCGCAGGGAATGAAACTACTTGATGAAGCTACTTTAATTGCCACCACTGATACTACGATTGATTATAATCTTATTACGGTTACTTGTTGCTTTTTAATTGATGCATGCACCCGTGTCCGGGATTATGAAAGAGCAGGCCAATGGTGTAAGCGGGTAAAAGAAATTTCTATAAAAAAGAATCACAAAGCAATGTTCGCGAATTGCCGTACCCTCTACGCCTCCCTGCTTATTCACAAAGGAGAATGGAAAGAAGCGGAAGATGAATTAACGGCGGCGGCTAAGGAATTAAAAGAATACCGTCCGATTGTAATAAGCAGTTCAACAGTGCGCCTCGCTGACCTAAGGCGCAGGCAGGGCAGGTGGGAGGAAGCGCTTACTTTATTTGATGAGGTTACTTCACATTCTTTAAAGCCATTAAGCTGTGCCGCCCTTGCTTACGATAGAGGCGAATACGAAAACGCTGAAAACCTTGCTGAAAGGCATTTACGGCAAATACCCCTGGGCACTCCTATAGAAAGAGTTACCGGCCTTGAATTGCTTATGCGTATTTATATTAAGCGAAATAAAACGGAAGAGGCGCTCACACTTCTTAACGAATTGAAAGAAACTGCCGGTTTGATAAATACCTTACCATTGAAAGCTGCGGCTTTGAGCGCTGAAGGAATTTATGACTATGCTGCAAAAAAATATACAACTGCGAAGCATTTCCTTGAGGATGCAGTTGACTTATATGACAAGGTAATATTACCCTTTGAAGCCTCGCGCTCAAGGCTGATACTTGCAGAAGTCCTGGTGAATCTGCATCAATATGCGCAAGCCGAAGCGGAACTGAATATTGCGATCAACGCTTTCAGGGAACTGGGCGCCGAAAAAGATATTGCGAAAGCAAAGTATATTTTAAAGAACCTGCATAATGAAAAGATAAAGCCGGATGCAGGAGATAATATATATGAATTCACAGGGCGTGAACTCGAAATATTACGCTTAATTGCAGAAGGCAAAAGCAATGAAGAAATGGCTGAACAACTTTTCCTTAGTGTGAGAACCATCGAAAAACATATCTCAAACCTTTACCAGAAAATGGGTATATCAGGGAAATCTGCAAGAGCATTTGTTGTTTCATACTCCATCAGGCACCACCTTATTGATACCTGATTTTATTTTAGCCACCATCCCTCACACAAAAATTACGTGTATTTCTAATAAAATTACGTAGTACCGCTGTTTTTTGGGCTTCCTCCTTCCGCTACTTTTACAATCATCATTTTAGTTTACACAATTAAAATAATTCATTATGGAAAATATAATAGCAACCGAATATTATAAAGTAATTATTATCGGAGCCGGGCAGGCTGGCCTCAACATGGGATATTATCTTTCTCAAAAAGGAATTCCTTTTCTTATCATTGATGCCAATAAAAATGTTGGTGATAGCTGGAGGAAACGGTGGGATACCCTCCATCTTTTTACTCCTGCTCAATACGATGGATTACCTGGAATGCCCTTTCCTGCAATGAAACATACTTTTCCTTCAAAAGATGAATTTGCAGATTACCTGGAAGAATATGCCGGCCATTTTAATTTACCGGTAAGAACAAACACCTACGTAACCAGCTTATCAAGGGACGCAAAAGGATTTATTATCAATGCCGGTGATAAACAATTTAAAGCTGATAATGTTGTGGTGGCTATGAATGATTGCCAGCATCAACGGGTGCCCGCATTTGCAAAAGAACTTGATCCCGGCATTGTGCAAATTTTTTCAAGTAAATATAAAAATCCATCACAATTGCAGGATGGAAATGTTTTAGTAATAGGTGCCGGAAATTCAGGCTGTGAGATTGCGCTGGAAGTTTCCAAAACACATAGAACGTGGCTGGCCGGAAGAGATACCGGGCATATTCCTTTTCGTATTAAAAGTAAAGTGGGCCACGTTATGGTTCCGTTTGTGTTACGTTTTATGTTTCACCGCATCTTTACCACAGGTACATTTATAGGCAGAAAAATAAGGCCGAAAGCTATTTCAACGGGAGGCCCTTTGATTCGTATAAAACCAAAAGAAATAACCGAAGCTGGTATTATACGTGTTCCAAAAGTAACAGGTGTTATTGAAGGCTTGCCTGTCTTGCAAAATAAGGAAGTGCTGGATGTAAAGAACATCATATGGTGTACCGGTTATTATCCAAGATTTTCCTGGATTGATCTTCCGGTATTTAAAAATGGGCGCCCCGTTCAGGAACGCGGAGTTGTAGATAGTGAGCCGGGATTGTATTTCCTCGGATTACATTTTTTGTATGCAATGTCTTCCGGAATGATCCATGGTGTCGATAGGGATGCAAAATATATTGCAGGCGAAATTGAAAAGAATGGGCAATCTTCCGGTTTACCGAATAAACAATTGAAAGAACAAGTTGCCTAAAAAACGAATTGAGCAATGCTCTATCTTTATTGCATTAAATTCAGCCGTTGTTGAGTCCATCGCTTCAAAGCCAGGCGCAACAACTATGGCGCTCCGAAATTTGTAAAGAGTGATTCGGAAGATACGAATTACAAAAAAGCTTCACCAATATTTTGCACTAAATGGAATTGCTTTTCCGATTTATTGTGTACCGATGTTTTGACAATATTTTTAATAATCTTATCATTAATGCTATCAAATTCTGAGTTGTCATAAATAGTCAATAAATAGATTTCCTGGTTTTCGGATATAACATAAGTTATCACTCTTGCTCCGCCGCTTTTTCCTTTTCCTTTGCTCTTTATGGCAATTCTGATTTTGTATGTATTATTTCCCAAAGGAGTTCCGGATTCAGGATTGCTTGATAATACTTTACCCAAATCGGTAAGTCCTTGTTTTAGTGATGGAAACTTTTTGATATAACTTTTGCTTCTTTCTTAAATTTTTCAACTGATAAAACATTATAGCTCATTCAAAAAGTCGTTTAACGCTTGTTTATGACCCTTTGACTCTTTTAGTTTGGTGACTTCTGTAAAAGCTTCTTTTAAATCAGATTTTAATTTTACAAGATCATTAAATTTTTTGACGAACACCAACGGAGGCTAAAAATAAAAATTGTGTAAATTCTTTCCCGAATTTTTGCCCGAAAGGTTCAGCCTGGAAGGAATTCCTTCAAATGGATATTGCTATAATCGCGCGAAAGAATTAAGTAAACCAGGTTTGAATTTGTAAAAAATAATTCATAAAACAAACAAGCTATTGCGCAACATTGGTTTGCAATTCAGAGGCTTGTGAAACATTAGTCAGAATCAGATTGCACACAGCAGAGAATCCAGAAAGCCTATGCCTTTTTCATAATTTATCACTGCCATCCGAACTTTTTTCAAAAGAGTCGGTTTGACTCAATGAAAATATTGATTTTACTACATTTGCCAATAGATTTATCAGAATAAAAGTCCCTTATTAGAAACTAAAAGATCTCTGACTATTTGGCTTATTTG
>DASSHD010000527.1:0-2673 GCA_035693085.1 Hanamia sp.
TCGGCTGTCGCATCTTTTTGAAAATGCAGGGTACAAAGTTCAGTGCATATTACAAGTACTTTAGCTCTTTTATCATTCTTACAAAATGCATCAGCTATTTTCATTGCATGAATCGCAGCATAACATCCCATAAAATTTACAGAAGTCCTGAAAATATTTCCGGGCAAATTCATCATTTCCATAATTTGCAGGTCAAGTCCCGGAGCACTCATTCCGGTACAACTGACCGTGATTAAATGAGAAATTTCAGACTTGTTTATTTTTTTATGAATGCACTTTTCTATGGCATTTACAGAAAGTAAAGAAGCATTTTTATAATACCATTTCATTCTTATTTCAAGGTTTGGAAAAGGTTCCATATCTTCTGTAGCTGGATAAAATTGCCATTCATTAGCACACAAACTGTAACAGGATAGTACAGAATATCTTGTCTCAATAGCGCTTTGGCGATAAAGAAATTTAAGCTTTCTTATGCCGGCCTCATCCATCGCATATACCTTTTGCATGAAATCGAGGATATCATTCTGCTTATGTCTGAATAAAGGAACTGCCGTTGATAAAGAAACAATCTTGCTCAATTTATTTTAAAATTAAAAGTGTGAAAAACCTGGGGTTAGCACATGTAGAAGCCAATATATTCTTTCGCCTGGTGTTTTTAAAATTTGCATTATTTTTATCTTGTCTCACTTTATTAAACCATCTAAAAAAATTTACAATAACAGGAAGCATTAAGATTTGAAAAATAATAAAATGCATAAATTCCTATTGAAAATAAATTACCAGCCAAACAAAAGAAATCCAATGCGCAAATGCCAGTAAAAACAAAAGTACTTTTGCAACCCAATAAATAACTTATCGTAATTACTCCATCTTCGAAATCTTCATCGTATTGATAAATTTTGGGGACTGAATAAAAACCTCCAATCAACAAACCTGATGCAATGAAAACAATAACGGGAATATTCAAAGTATGGTTGCTACCAAAACCATGATTTACCAAAAAACAGGTAACTGGATCCTGGAAACAATATTAGGTGTATTAATCAAACCTGTAAGTGTGTGTGCTACTTTACCCGTAGTTTCAATCACTTCATAAGTACCGGAATATCCATCGTAACCTCCAACTGCTTTAGTATTATTTGATATCGAAAAGGTTATTTGGTCTGCTGATCCTTCGTCCTTGTTGAGCTTCAAAAACTGAGCTGCGAATTAAGTTTCAGCATAAGAAAGAATACCAGGAAGATTAGCTCCCAAGACCAGGTCAATTTTTTGCTTTCCATCTTTTTCAAATCTTTCCTCGATAGCAGCAGTAAAATCCCTTGCAGCATAGTGCCATCTAAAAAAAAATTGAAATTTGTTGCTACCTCCGGTAAAGATATTCTTATAAAAGGGGGATTTGAATTTATTAACGGAATTTGGAATTATCAGGCACCTAATGGGCCATAAATAATCTTTACAAAGAGTTACCTTTAATACTTAAATCTACGTTATGCTTAATCGGATGAACAGGCATAATCCACTTCTTTTTTTACTTATTGTAATAATCACTTCGATGGTTTGTGATCAACAATTGATCGCACAAAACATCAATGAAAATAATTTTACCCTAAGCTCTAAAGTACAAGGGCTTGTTCAAAATACCTTTAGTATTTCAAATCTATCATTGGGTCCCTATCTCATAGAAGTGAAGTTATTCTCGCCGGGGAACCTATTGCTGAAACTGATAAAAGAATTGGATGTTAGTGTACTACTAATAGTCATGCAGCGAATATGGTTTATCATAATACTGGCAGTCTTGATATTGTTTTGTCTTTATCATATATTAAAATGGAGTGCCACGCTTATCCGAAAAAAAGAAGCAGAAAAAACTTATATACAGAAATTAAAAGCCGAAGAATATAAAAATCTGTTCGAACTGGAGCAGATAAGCAACTATTTCTCTTCTTCACTGGCAAACAAAAAAAATGTTGATGACGTGTTTTGGGATGTTTCAAAGAATTTAATAGGCCGTTTGAATTATGAAGACTGCATGATCTACGTCTGGAATGAGGATAAGACAAGAATGATTCAAAAAGCATCGTACGGACCGAAAGGTGATCCGAAAGCAATATCCGATAAGGTTTTTGACGTGCTGCCAGGGGAGGGTATTGTAGGATATGTTATGCAAACGAAGGAACCATTAATTGTCAAGGATACGAGGAAAGATGCCCGTTATAGAATGGATGACGTTATGAGACTAAGTGAGGTTTGCGTACCTATAAAATATAACGGCGAACTGATTGGAATTATTGATTCTGAGCATTCCAATGAAAATCATTTCAGGGATAGAGACATTAAAATATTGACAACTATTTCAACTCTCATGATCAATAAAATAAAACAAATAGAATCGGAGCAGACTTTGGAGATTAAGCAAAAGGAAATTAATATTATCAATCAGCAACTAGCTGAAGCTCAACTATCCGCTTTGCAAACACAGATGAATCCCCATTTTATTTTTAACTCACTCAATAGTATCAAATCTATGATACTTCAAAATGAACAACAAAAGGCTTCAAGGTACCTGAGTAAGTTTGCCGATATGATCCGTACAACGCTTGATCAATCCAAACAGGCATTTACTACGATTAATGATAACATGGAACACCTTAGAAATTATCTGGCAATGGAAAA
>DASSHD010000528.1:0-8436 GCA_035693085.1 Hanamia sp.
CCCGTGAGGTAATCCGATTCGTCGCTTGCCAGCCATACTGCTACTTTACCGATGTCTTCCGGCTGTCCTATGCGCCCGTAAGGAATTAATGTCAGCAAACTTTTCAATGCTTCTGGAGTACTCCAGGCTGCTTTATTAATAGGAGTTTGGATAGCACCAGGTCCAATAGAATTTACTCTTATTTTTTTGGGTGCCAATTCCTGCGCCATACTCTTCATCATCATTTCTATTCCTCCTTTGCTGGAGGCATAATTTACATGACCCGCCCAGGGAATTACCTGGTGTACACTGCTCATACAAATAATTTTTCCTAATGCACAACTTCTTTCCGGAACTATACCACGTTTCAGAAATTCTTTTACTGCTTCACGGGAGCACAAAAACTGGCCGGTCAGATTTACATTAATTACTAATTGCCAATCGGCTAAACTCATACTTTCCAAAGGTGAGTCCTTTTGTAATCCGGCATTATTTACTAAGATGTCTATAGTGCCATACTTTGATATCATTTGCTGAAACATTGATTGTACTTCATTCTCATTACTTACATCTGCCTTAATAGATATCGCGCTTCCGCCATTATCTTCGATTTGTTTTACAACTGCATCTGCGGCTTCAGGATGGGTTACATAATTCACTACCACATTAGCGCCATCATCGGCCAAAGCAATGGCTACTGCCATTCCTATTCCGCTGTTTGCGCCGGTTACTAAAGCGCTTTGTCCTTTTAATTTGGGGTTTGGTTTCATTGAAATGATTTTTTAAAGATTAAAAAAAATTGATTTCTGACCACTATCTATAAAATCTAAGTATTTTTCCTTGTTCGGATAATATTATAAGTTTTAATTCATAGATGCGAAACTAATTTCCTTCTTAATACATAATATAAATAATGACATATTTGCAAGGAAACAAATTTCTTTAATAGTTCCATCACAGAATTGTTAATAAATAGATTGAAAAGCGTTCAATATTTTTTGTTTACCAACGTTTAATAATAAGCTAACTCTCAGAACAATAAATTTTTACACTAAATCCCCGTTATGAAAAATTTATTACCCATTCTCTTTTGCAGTTTTTCATTTTGCAGTTTCGCGCAAGTAAATACAGTAATGCCACAAGAAGCCAATTCTTTTTATAACAGGGCAATGCACGAAATAAAACCACAGGTAAAAAGTATCATTGAAAAAAATGCAATTGCCTTACGGGGGAGAACTGTGAATGTTGACAGTCTTTCAAAACAAATAGCTAAAGAAAAAGTTCTGAAAGGCGCGACCCGACAGGATGTAGAAGCAATCGCTGTTTTAATAATGGTGCAAATCTCTTTGAATGCTGATTCAGACTTAAAAAACATGGTGATCAATATGCGTAATAATGACAATGAAAATAAGGCTGATAGAAAATCTACTCAGGATAGAGTTGATAGAATAATGGCTCACAAAAGTGAGATTGCAGAAAATGTGTCATTGGTAATGAAACGTATATCCGGGGCGCAGGATATTGTAATTAATAATTTAAGATAACCAATAAAAATATTGATTAAGAATCCCTGATATTTGCCTGCCTGCCGGTAGGCATGGTTCGTTTACCGGGAAGCCATTTCAAATAACTTATTTACCGTATTCCAGTTTCTTGTGGTCGCACTTACTTTCAATTTTTTTTCAAAAAAATTATTAGACAATTTTGTTTCACCATAGCTTTCAGGAATATGTAAATAAATTTCTTTCCCTGAAATAAGAAATTGATCCGGAGAATAATTAATCTCTTTCATGCTTTCAACACTTTTTTTTGCCGGAATTTGGGAAAGAAATGTAACGTGCAATTTTTTTACATCTATATTCTTTTCTTTTAAAAAAGGATTTGATAAAATTATTTTTTCCAATTCTTCTTTACTTCTGATTATTATGGGAACGTGGAAATTATATTTTTTATTAATGGTTATTTCTATTTTTCGGGCAAGATCAATATCCGATAATTTTTCATCACTTTTAAAAACGACATTTCCACTCTGGATATAAGTTTTTACATCCTTAAATTTTAGATTTTCATAAAGGCTTTTTAAATCAGCCATTAGTATTTTCTTTTGGCCGCTTACATTGATACCCCTTAGGATGGAAATGAAAGTTTGCATTCTTGTTTTTTACGTTTAAATATTATTTTAAACCTGTATTCATGTCACTAAGCTAAAAAAAAATTATTTATGAAAACTTAATAGAATGACTCAATCACTCAATATTAATTCAGACAGAGCGGGGAAGTCTTTATGAGTCTTCCTGAAGTTGTAAATTATATTTTTAATGATTATAAATATCAACAGACATCAATTTTTTCTACCTTCATTGTATGAAAAAAATTTTAACTGCTTTATTCCTCATTTGTTTTCTCAATTCATTTTCTCAAAAAAATTTACCCGATTATTTTTATGTAAGAACCAATGATTCTCTTCCATTTTTAAAATATGGTTTAGGGGAAGACAGGCTCGGAGGTGCAAAGATGACTTTTCTTGATAGCAACATTGTATTGAAAGTAGTGGATAGTTCAAAAGATGATTATAAAGTACAACTTTCCCAATTTCACTCTGCATATATTGAAAAAGAAAAAGTTCATAAAATTGAAGAAGTAAATTATCACCAACATCTTACAGACGATTGGAAGGTTTACGGGGATTCGCTTTACGATTATGTTACTATTCATCTTGATGAACAACTTCCCTATAAAAGTGAAATGGAAATTGATCCCACCAGAATCATAGTGTACATATTTGGCGCTGTAAGTAATACTAATTGGATCACTCAGCTATCAACCGCCAAAGAAATAAAAAATACCTGGTACGAGCAGCCGGAAGACGATGTTATGCGCGTAATTATTGAACTTAAACATCATCAGGATTGGGGCTACCGTATTTATTATTCTGAAGATAACAAACTAACGATAAGGGTTAAACACCAACCTGCAATTTTAAATTTAAGCCATATAAAAATCGCAATTGATGCAGGCCATGGGGGAGATAATATTGGTGCCAGGGGAGGCACATCCGGGATACAAGAAAAGGATTATACACTTCTGATTGCAAAAGAACTTGAAAGACAATTGATAAAGAAAAAAGCAAACGTGGTAATGACAAGAATAAAAGATACTACTCTCAGTATGTTTGAAAGAATACAATTTTTGAACCTGCAAAATCCGGATTTATTAGTAAGTATTCATTTGAATGATGCTTCAGAAGACAGTATTAGCGGAGTAAGCACTTATTATCGTTACATAGGGTTTCGCCCTTTAAGCCAGGCGATTTTAAAAAGTATGCTCCAGCTTGGATTGAATGAATTTGGTAACGTGGGAAGCTTTAATTTTTCTTTAAATGGCCCCACAGATTATCCTAACTGCCTCGTAGAAGTCGCTTTTTTAAGTAATAAATCAGATGAAAAAAAGATCCTAAATCCAAAATTTCGTCAGCAGGTAGCTACAAAGATTATTGCAGGGATAGAAAACTTTTTGAAAAATTCCGCGACTAATTCAGCGAATTAACACAAACAATTTTTCTTACCTGAATTGAAATCTTACCTTAATGTTTTATAAGTAATTTATATCACACCATGACAGAAAATATTATCAATATTCAGCCAGCAAAAAAGAAAAATTCCGGAAAACTTAGCAACTTAGCCGAAACCTTAATCGGTAGCGAAATAGTGAAGCTGGGAGCAGACATCAAAGCAAAAATAAAAAGTGGAAATAAAATTTACAATTTCACCATCGGCGATTTTGATTCTTCTATTTTTCCAATTCCAAAAAAATTAGAAGATGAAATCATAAAGGCTTACCAGGATAAATTAACTACCTATCCTCCTGCGAATGGGATTCTTACACTAAGAGAATCTGTTTCTAAATTTATAAAAGAAAGAGAAGGCCTTGATTTTAATGTTAATGAAATACTGATCGCCGCCGGTGGCCGCCCGCTTATTTACACTTTATACTATGCGATAGTTGACAAAGGAGACAAAGTTATTTATGCAGTCCCAAGTTGGAATAACAATCATTATGTGCATTTTACAGGAGGCCAGCATGTGGTAATAGAAGCTACGCGGGAAAATAATTTTATGCCGCAGGCAGATGATATTAAGCCTCACATTAAAGATGCTGTTCTTATCGCATTATGCTCACCGTTAAATCCCACCGGAACCGTTTTTAAAAAAGAAGAGCTGGAAAATATTTGCGATATGGTGATTGAAGAAAATAATCGCAGAGGTGATACTGAAAAGAAATTATATGTAATGTATGATCAAATGTACTGGGCACTGACATTTGGCAATACAGTTCATTATAACCCTGTAAGCCTGCGGCCAGAAATGAAAGATTATACTATTTTTATTGATGGAATCAGTAAAGCCTTTGCGGCTACAGGAGTGCGCGTGGGCTGGGCTTTGGGGCCAGAACACGTATTGGATAAAATGAAGGCCATCAACAGCCATATAGGCGCATGGAGCCCAATGGCAGAGCAAAATGCTACTGCTAAATTTTTATTGGACAATATATCAATTGACAATTATTTATTGCATTATAAAAAAGAACTTTCCGAACGGCTTCATTTAATCTATGAAGGTTTTCAACAATTAAAATCAGAAGGTTTTTCAGTGGATGCCTGTGCTCCCCAGGCCGCTATCTATCTTACCATACAATTAAGCCTTGTTAGTAAACGAACAAATAATGGAGATTCTTTATCAACCCAGGCAGATGTTACTTCTTATATTTTGAATGAAGCAAAGCTGGCCGTAGTTCCATTTTATGCTTTTGGAGCTCCAAAAGATTCTGATTGGTACAGGCTAAGTGTGGGAACCTGCAAGAAAGAAGAAATACCTAAAATGCTTGCTCAGTTAAGAGATGCGTTAAAAAGGTTGAAGTAATAATACTTCCATTAGTTTTAAAGAAGAATATCAAACTTGAATTTATTAAAAAAGGTATTAACGACTTTTAAAAGTCATTAATACCCCTATGTTTCTTTTAATTTAATGAGTTCCCCGAAACATTTTACAATAGGAGTTAAGGGAAATAAATTAAATGATCAAAAACCATTTACCAACTTATTTCAGGGTTTTTATCCGAAGATCCCGAAAATAGACCACTGACCCATGACCTAAAAAGCCAATATGGCCTTCTTTATTCTTGAGTCCTGGATGCGACTTGTGATCCATGGTCCCGTTAGCAATAGAAGGCGCAATATCACCATCCACTATCACATGGCCGTTTAGGGTTACTTTGATTTTAGTGCCATCCGCACGGATCTCTTCTTTATTCCACTGGCCCACCGGTTTCAAATATCCACGTTTTGCCGGAATGACACCATACACTGACCCGTGATATTGATAAGGATGCAGATCCTTATATTCATCCGCCGTATTATCCAATACCTGAATTTCCATACCTACATAAGCAGCATCGCCTTCTAATGGAGCACGGATACCAATCCCATTATTAGCGCCTGGGGTTAATTTGAATTGAAAACGTAATACAAAATTCCCGAATTCTTTTTCCGTATATAAATTCCCAACACTACTATCTTCTCCAAGATGCACGACAATGGCACCATTTTCCACGCGATATCCAGCTTTATTCCCTGTCCATCCGTCCAGGTTCTTTCCATTAAACAGGGAGACAAAACCCGAACTACTTTGGGCATAAAGGCCGGAAAAACCAAATACAATTAATAAAAGGATAAAGAATATTTTTTTCATGATCATTTGTTTTATCAAAATAAATTATAAAGTTAAAAGGTGAAGCTGTAATACTCCACCTTTTTTTAAAATAATATCAGAATGTCAATTCCGGCCATCCTGTACGATAGGTTCGTTTTACAAACTGGTTTGCCGGATCGAAGTTGATTACCTTCATGTTTGCTGCATCCCATTGAAGAGTAATGCCGCGTCCAGGATAATTAAACCCTTTCCCATCAGCCGTTGGCTCCCTGTAATCAAAGCTCCGAATAGCCAGGTTGGCCATCAATATACTTTGAGTTAACGGTACAGCATATTCTACGAAAGGTGAATCTACCTCCATGTTACCATAACCTGCCAGGCATGCTTCTACCCACTGGCCATAATGTCCATCAGCACCACCAGGCACACGAGGGTATTTTTGGGGAACATGCACTTCATTAGTACGGGAAGTGGGCAGCAATTGCGGATCCTGTCCATATACGCCGCACATCATTTTACCTTTAGTACCTTCAAAGATCACACCATTTCCCTGATCACCTTTTCCCCCCATGATCTCGTTTGGGCCTAGTTCTTCCGGGCGGGCGGGTTGTATTCCGCCGTCCATCCAGCTTAAGTTAACATCCTGGCCACTCTTCCCTTTGAACTTCAGGTGTGACGATGATGAGACAGGGCCACTCTTCGGGTAATATGCCTGCTGCCAGTTATCTACATAAGGGGTGCTTACACTACTTACAACTTCTGTAGGATATTGCAGTCCCAGTACTTTAAATACAGGGCCAACGATATGACAAGCCATATCACCGATGGCTCCGGTACCGAAATCCCACCATCCGCGCCAGTTAAAAGGCGCAATCATATCTTCATAAGGATGTTCCTGTGCCGTTCCCAGCCAAAGATCCCAATTAAGCCCTGCGGGTACCGGTGGATTTTTTGTTGACCATGGAATTCCCTGTGGCCATACCGGACGGTTAGTCCAACAGTGAACGGTATGCACCTCCCCTATAATACCTGCTTCATACCATTCTCTCAATTGTCGAACGCCATCTCCGGAAGTACCCTGATCACCCATTTGGGTAACAACCTTATATCGTTTTGCAGCTTCTCCCATCATGTGCGCTTCCCAAATATCATGGGTCAAAGGTTTTTGCACGTAAACATGCTTACCCAATTGCATGGCATGAAACCCAACCGTAGCATGGTTATGATCCGGAATTCCCACATCTACAGCATCAAAATTTTTATGCTCTTTTTCAAACATTTCCCGCCAGTCATGATAATATTTAGCTTTGGGAAATAATTTACGATTCTCCACTGCCTGACGATCGTCAACATCGCAGAGAAAAGCAATTTCTGCTTTGCCTGTTTTTGCAAAATGACGATCATCATCGCCTCCTTTACCTCCGGCGCCAACACCTGCAATTAATAGCTTATCGCTTGGCGCTACAAAACCTCTTCCTAAGACATGGCGTGGTACAATATAAAAACCTGCAGCAGCAAGTGAAGCATTGCGGATAAATTCTCTCCTGGAGGGGGACGACTGCTTAATAGACTGTTTTTTTTCTGACATTGAAATTGTTTTTTAATAGTTATAAAATGAAATAATATACCTGGGTTTTCAATACAAATATAAAATTATAAAGATTAACTGCGTTCGTAAAATAGTTCTCTGAAATGGTTGGAATATTTAGATAAGGCAAATTTATCATCAATGTAATGAAAAGCTTTAGCAAAAAACGATTATGACATAGGTGTCTCAATTGAAAGCAAAGAAATCCAAAGCACTTATTGACTACGTGGCCTTATGTAGTTCTTCTTTACAAACATTTTGTGGTCAGCTCTTTTCACACAAACATTAACCGGGTTTTCGGAATAGGAATATTATATTTTTTCAGGGCTTCATCAGGAACATTCTCTCGCACATTAACTATTGCTCTGAATAACTAATGTCTTTAAATACCGATTTTGCTGCTGTAAAATCCAGATGCTATCAGGTTGAAAAAGAAGAGCTCTGACAAATCCATAAGGTTTTATCTAATTAGTTCTCACCCTTGTAATTAACTCATCGAATAATTTATTCTCTTAGCCGAAGGGTTAGATTCTCTCATCGAAAAAAAAGAAATAGTGTAACATTTTTGTACATTTTTGTAAAATGAAACAAACCCAAACCTATGAATTTTAATTCTACAGAATTTTTAATTTTTGGCTTGTCTGTACTATTTCTTATTTTTTCTGTTTTGCTTTGGCTTGGCAGGCCCAAAATAGACTCCTCAAAAGAAGAGTCATCAAAAAATTTAAATAAAACTTTCAAAAACAAACAGAAGAATAAAAACAGGAGAAATTAATTAAAATCTTTTCATCAAATCTCAAAAGCTCTGTAACCCGGCTTTATTCAAATATAAGATTGAAGATAAAGGAGGTCATAATAAATCCTATTTAATGCTTAATCGAAAAAATAGGTAGTTTCATCGAAAAAATATATTCATTCACCGAAAAAAACAAAATAAGGGGTAATAAATATACATCTTTGTATCAGAAAAAACGATAAGCCTTGAATCTAAATCCTTACGAAGAACAAAAAATCCGAAATCCTTACAAACCAAAATCCAGATCCTAATTCTACTTTGACAAACTTAAAAATAAGTTCTTTGAATATTTGTTGATTGTTTTTTTTGAATTTAAATTTGGCACTGGCAGCAAACTAAAATTTTTCAAATCTTTCAAAACAACA
>DASSHD010000529.1:0-7474 GCA_035693085.1 Hanamia sp.
TTCTGAAAATGCGGTCGCATATTCATTGGCTTTACCGTTGATGATCTCAGGCATTATGATAATTTTATTTCTTTAGAAGTTTTCTCTTTCGACATGATCCACAGGCCCACAAAGGTAAGAAGACCGTTAACAATGATCAACTCATCTGCGAAAACATACCCGTCAAATAAAACCGTAGAATATTTATCAATAAAAAAACAAAGGATTGGCGAAAGGATCACAATATAAGGAGTAGCCCTGTCCATAACCTGCCTTTTTTTTGCAAATAAAGAAAATGCAAATAATCCTATGAGCGGACCATAAGTAAATGTAGCTACTTTAAATATTGCCGTCACCACGGAAGCGTTATTTACCGCATTAAATAATAAAACTACCAACAGGATAATAATAGAAAAAACGATGTGGACTAATGTTCTTTTTCTTTCCATTTTCTTTTCAGGCTGATCTTTCTTTTTATCAAAATTTAAAAAATCAATACAGAAAGAAGTAGTAAGCGCTGTAAGCCCTGAATCAGTGGTAGCAAAAGTAGCAGCCGTAAGCCCCAGCATAAAAACAACTGCCGGCACCCCTTTAAAATGATTTAAAGCGATTTCAGGAAACAGGTAATCTGTTCTTGGCTGATGTGTAAGCGGATCTAACGGAATAGCAATTCCTTCCTTGTTGGCATAGATATACAATAATGCGCCCACGCTAAGAAAAAACAAATTAATGATTACAAAAATGAAAGTAAAACTGAGCATATTTTTTTGTGCTTCCCTGATATTTTTACAGCTCAGGTTTTTTTGCATCAGATCCTGGTCGAGGCCAAACATTCCAATGGTCACAAATATTCCTCCCAGAAATTGTTTTGTAAAATGAAATTTATTGGTAACAAAATCATTTGTAAAAAATATTTTAGAATAACTGCTGTCTTTTACCGCAGCAAAAGCCTGGGAAATATTAAAATGCAGGCTATGACAAATAAAATAAATGGAAAGGAAAACAGAGGCAACCAGGAAGAATGTCTGAAGTGTGTCTGTTATAATAATGGTTTTTAGACCCCCTCTGAAAGTATAACCCCATATCAGCAGGAGGCAAATCACGATAGTAAGCCAAAACGGGACACCCATTTCATCAAAAATAAAACGTTGTAATACGATTGCAACCAGATACAATCTGAACGCGGATCCAATCACTCTTGAAACTAAAAAGATAGCGGCGGCAGTTTTATGGCTCACTTTTCCCAACGTTCTTTCGATCACTTCATAAATCGAAATAAGATGCATTTTATAATATAAAGGAAGTAAAATCCCCGCCACTAAAAAATATCCTACTGCGTTTCCCAAAACAAACTGAAAGTAGCGAAACTGTGATCCGGCAAGGTTCCCCACTTCGCCCGGCACAGAAATAAAAGTAACGCCGCTTAGGGCAGTACCTATCATTCCGAATGCCACGAGATACCACTTTGAAGAACGGTTGGCAATAAAAAAAGTAGCATTATCCGTTGACTTTCTTGAAGTAAAATAAGAGATGAGAACAAGAATTAAAAAGTATCCGATAATGAAAGAAAGTAATACGGTCGGGGACATAATTTAGATTTGGAAATATAAAAGTGAAAATTAGGATTTCTATTTTTTAATTTTGATTTTTTTTCAAGATAAATAAAAATATGGCAATTACATCTTTAACGGTTTTCTGCGGATCTCATAGTGGCAACAATCCGTTATTTTGTGAGCATGCAAGACAGGTAGGTTTTATGCTGGCTCAAAAAAATATAACGCTTATCTATGGCGGGGGAAATAAAGGAATTATGGGAGCTATCGCCGATGCCGTATTAGAAAAAAACGGGAAAGTTACAGGCATTATGCCTTCCATACTTACCGGGATAGAACATCAGCATTATGGCATTACCGAAATAATAGAAGTACCTGATATGCATACCCGAAAGAGAATGCTTTACGAAAAATGTGACGCGGCGTTGATACTTTCCGGAGGCGTTGGCACCATGGATGAATTTTTTGAAATGCTTACCTGGAACCAGCTAAATATTCACGATAAAAAAATATTTATTTTAAATACATTAGGATTTTATGATCATCTGATTTCATTTTTGCACACAATGGAAGATGATGGTTTTTTATATTCGACAATAATAGACCGCATTACGATTATTTCATCACCGGAAGGACTGGAAAATTTGTTATCTTCCGGTTGAGGCGATTGACGGGTATTCAGTAAACTAATCTACCCTGCCTACCGGACAGGCAGGCTGGCCGGTAGGCAGGCTTTTATTAAGAATTTCTATTTTCAAAAACATATTATAAATGAAACGTACCATTTTTATCACAGGCGCTACATCAGGAATCGGGAAAGCGTGTGCCCAAAAATTTGCTGCAAACGGGGATGATCTTATTATTAATGGAAGAAGAAAAGAGAGACTGGAAGAATTAAAATCGGATCTTGAAAGAGAATATAAAACAGAAATTTTGTGCGCCGCGTTTGACGTTCAAACCAGGGAAGAAGTTTTTGGAACCATTAACCGCTTTCCTGAAAGATGGAAATCCATTGACATCCTGATAAACAACGCGGGGCTGGCTATTGGCCGCGAAACATTTGATGAAGCAGACATTGCCGATTGGGAAACCATGCTGAATACTAATGTGAGAGGATTGATCTATGTGAGCAAGGCAGTGCTACCTTTTATGATAAAAAGAAATAGCGGGCATATTATTAATCTTGGTTCCATCGCAGGTGATGATATTTATGAAAGAGGAAATATATATTGCGCTTCCAAAAGCGCTGTAGAAGCCATCAGCCAGGCCATGCGTATTGATTTACTTCCGCATCATATAAAAGTAACCAACATAAAACCAGGAGCAGTGGAAACCGAATTTTCTGTAGTAAGATTTAAAGGCGATGAAGAAAAAGCCGCAAAGGTTTATGACGGGCTTATTCCTCTTACCGCCGGAGAAGTCGCTGATTCCATTTTCTATTGCGCTTCATTATCTCCCAACGTTTGTATTAATGAACTAACTATTACCTGCATCGCGCAGGCGAACGGAATTTATTCTTACAGGAAGTGATGAAAGTGCAGCATTAATTGATTGAGTTTTTTTGTTCTTACGTAATTGATTTTTCCCAAAAACGACATTTTTTTATTTATTAAGATGCTGTAATTGCTGCGGCATCAACATACTTGTGAAAATAAAAACTCTTTCACGGTTTCCTGCGAAATAATCCGTATCTTAAACACTTTATATAATCACTAAAATAAATTTTATGGCTATACAATCCGCATTCATTGCCACAACAATCGCATACATGATTTCGTCCTGCAATTCATCCGCAGACAGAATTGTGCAGGCATCGCCATCATCAGATACAACATACCCATCTGTAGAAACCAAACCGCCTAATACCGATTACAAACCTGCTTTCGCCGGGCAAACCCGAATCGCAGGAGTTAAAACCGCTACCACTTACCAGGTGAAAATATTAAGCAGCGGATTGAATCATCCATGGGGCATCACTAATCTTCCCGATGGAAGATTTCTGATCACTGAAAAAGGAGGTAACATGCGCATAGCCTCGCCGGATGGAACTTTAAGTGAAGCTATAACCGGAATCCCCGAAGTGAATTCTTCCGGGCAGGGCGGTTTGTTAGGACTTACAATTGATCCTGATTTCGCAAACAACCGGATGATCTATTGGGTATTTTCTGAAAAAGAATCTGATGGAAATCTTACTGCTGTTGCCAAAGGAAAATTGGCTGATGATGAAAAAACCATTCAAAACGCCAAGGTTATATATCGCGCTACGCCCGCGCATAACAGCACGCTACATTACGGCGGGCGTATTCTGTTTGATAAGACAGGAAATATTATTTTCAGTACCGGCGAGCGTTCTGATATAGAAACCAGGCCACAGGCACAATATCTCAATTCCTCCCTTGGTAAAATTATCCGCATCAACACTAATGGGGAAGCAGCCCCCGGCAATCCCTTTATAAACCACGCAGATGCAAGGCCTGAAATATATTCTTACGGACATAGAAATGTTCAGGGGCTTGCCCTCAATCCTGTTACGGGCGACCTTTGGGAATCAGAATTTGGTCCTCGTGGTGGCGATGAAATAAACCTCATCCGCCCGGGTAAAAATTATGGGTGGCCTATCATTACTTATTCCATTGAGTATAACGGTAAAACTATAGGCGATGGCATTCAGCAAAAAGAAGGAATGGAACAACCCGTGTATTATTGGGATCCGGTGATATCGCCGAGTGGTATTACCTTCTGCGGCAGCGATGCCATTCCCGAATGGAAAAACAACTTATTTGTTTGTTCACTGAGTGCTACGCACATAGACCGGCTTGTTATAAAGGACAACAAAGTAGTGGGAGAAGAAAGGTTGCTTGCCGATGAGTCGCAGCGATTCAGAGATATAACTCAAGGCAAAGACGGCGCGCTCTATGCCGTCACCGACCAGGGAAGATTATACAGAATCGGAAAATAAAAAAGTTTTATTTGCTTTCGGTGAGGTCTCTTATCTCGTGAAAATAACATTAACCACGAAGACAGTAAAGCAATAAATACGAATGATTTTTATTTTGAGGAATCAGTTAGCGGCCGGTACCGCAGGTCAGACCGCGGATTTAAACAAACAAATATTAAGGATAATTTTTTGTGCCGTTGCTTTTTACAAAAGGGGCTTTGTGATATTCAGACGGTTTTAATGAATTAAATAAATCAATGTTGGTTGTATTTACAGTACTCGTCTTAAATCGCGTTTTTCACTAAAGTATGTTTAGAATCAAAGTGTAATAAGAATTATTTTAAAGAAGAAGTAGCTTATTTTAGCGGAAATGCGTGACCGTTATGCACAATGCCGCCAGCGACAGTGCTAACATCAACCGACAAGCAGAATACAGGCGACAAACTAAAAACTAACCAAACTAAAATCTGTAAATTTACCGAATGGAACAAAAGGAGAAACTGACGATAGAAAAACTAATTGGTGAAGCCAGGCAATTTTGTGTAGAACAATCAGAATTTCATCATAAAGAACTTTATGGCGTCACTGATGGCAAGGCTGTTGGAACGTTAATTGAACAGAAGTTTCAAAAATACCTGAATGAGAAATATGACGTTACGGTGGGTTCTTCCGCCAAAGGAATAGATTTACCTTCTGAAGACATTCAGACAGATATCAAGGTAACATCAATTAATCAGCCTCAATCATCTTGCCCTTTCAAGGATGCCAGGCAAAAGATATTTGGACTTGGTTATAACCTACTTGTTTTTGTTTACGACAAAACAGACGACCCAACAACTCAAACAGCAACTTTGAATTTTGTAAGTTGTTCATTTGTTCATAAAGAAAGAACTGCTGATTATACAACTTCTTTCCGATTGCGTGAAATGGTGAAAGACGGTGCCAACGAAGCAGATATTGTTGCCTATTTGCAGGATAAAAATATACCGGCAGATGAAATAACACTCAACCAAATAGCTGAACAAATTTTGCAAACACCGCCAGAACAAGGCTATCTGACAATTTCTAACGCACTACAATGGAGATTGCAATACCAGCGTATTGTTGCTTTAGCTGATGATATTTCAGGAATTGAAAAAATTGTAAGCTACAATAAACCAAAATAATGAAAGTATTTGAAGCAAATATAACTTATCAGGTTTCGGATTACCTGAACGATAATCTGAAAAATGTTGTATCAGTTGAAAAGGCTAATCTAAAAATGTATGAAGCCTTCGGCTTCATTCGTTTTTTTGATAATAAGGAAGATTTGGAAATACTGAAAGAAACTGTTTCGATTTCCCAAAATATTGTTTCAGAACCCGACAGAGCCGAATATGGCGATTTTCAAACCAATGAAGAGTTGGCGAACAAGGTTATTTTCCTTCTGACAGCAAAAAACATTGCTCCTGAAATTATTATTGAACCAACTTGCGGAAAAGGCAACTTCATTATCGAGTGCTTGAAGCAAATAAAAGGCATCAAACAGGTGTTTGGAGTCGAAATTTACAAACCGTACATTTGGGAAACCAAGTTCAACATCATTGATTTTTATTTAAGTAATCTTACAGAAATCAAGCCTGAAATTTCAATCATTCATAGTAGTGTTTTTGACTTTGACTTTAGAACTATTGGTGAAGAAAATAAAACAAAAGAAATCTTAATTATTGGTAATCCTCCTTGGGTAACAAATTCAAAATTAGGCAGTTTAAATTCATCCAACCTTCCTAAAAAAACGAATTTTAAAAATCACAACGGGTTAGATGCAATGACAGGGAAAAGCAATTTTGACATTGCTGAATACATTACATTAATGATGATTGAAATCTTTCAAACTCAGAAAGGAAATATTGCTTTGTTAATAAAAAATGCTGTAATTAAAAACATTGTATTTGACCAAAACAACAACAAATATCATATTTCTGAAATAGAAAAATATTCGATTGACAGTAAAAAAGAGTTCAATGTTTCTGTTGAAGCTTCTTTATTTTATTGCAAGTTAAAGACTGAGCCAAAATTTGAATGCACTGAATTCTCAATCTATACCACAAACGAATTAAGGACTATTCAACGAACAAACAGGAAACAAGAAGAAGGAAAAAACAATCGTTTCGGTTGGACTTCAAAAAAATTTGTTTCAAACATTGATGAATATGTTCATTCAAAAAACTTAGACGGCACTTGCCCATTTGAATGGCGGCAAGGAATTAAACATGACTGTTCTTCTATTATGGAGTTGGACAGACTGAATGGAAATTTTATAAACGGACTGAAAAATGAAGTCGAATTAGAAAACGATTTGGTATATGGTATTTTAAAAAGCTCAGACTTAAAAAACACAGTCATAAATGAAACGAGAAAATATACGATTGTAACTCAAAAGAAAGTCGGACAAGACACGAATTACATCAAATACGACTTCCCCAAAACCTACAAATATTTAAGTGAACATCAGGATGTTTTTAATTCGAGAAAATCGGGCATTTACAACAACAAACCACCATTTTCCATTTTTGGCGTAGGTGATTATTCGTTCAAGCCCTATAAAGTAGCTATTTCAGGACTTTATAAAACGTTTCATTTTACTCTTGTTCTTCCACAAAACAAAAAGCCCGTAATGCTTGACGACACTTGTTATATGTTGGGATTTGAGAAGTTAGAATTTGCTGTTTATTCATTGATACTTTTAAATTCCGAAACAACAATGCGGCTTCTGCAATCTATTACTTTCGCAGACGCTAAACGAACTTTTACCAAAGATGTTTTGATGCGGATTGACCTTTTGAAATTAGCTCAAACTATTGACAAGTCGGAATTACAAAAAGGGCTGAATTATATAAACGAAACTTACAGCTTCAATTTGACTTTGGACTTTTGGTGCAACTTCATACACGAAATGACACCGATACAAAGCGGACAAATTGAATTATTTGCATAGATTGACCGAGAGGCTCTGTGCATATTA
>DASSHD010000530.1:0-2076 GCA_035693085.1 Hanamia sp.
CTCCGTTTTGATGATTCTTTTACTTATCTTATTAAAACTGACGATGAAATTGACAAAGAGAATACACTTATACCTACAATGATGATACAACCTTTGGCGGAAAATGCAATCTGGCATGGATTAATCCCTAAAAAAGGAAAGAAAAAGCTTTCGATATATTTTTCCGCCTTGGGAGAGACTATCACTTGTACCATTGAAGATAACGGTATTGGGATAAAACATTCACAACAATTAAAATGTTTAAACCGGCCCCTGCATAAATCGGTAGGCCTTTCCAATCTTCACAACCGGATAAAACTAATAAATGAAAAATATAACACTAACTGTACACTTGAGATAATTGATCTCGGGGATCTTAATAGTAATAAAACAGGGTGCCGCGCTGTTTTAAGTTTTAATATTAATATAAATAAACCAGATTTATGAGAGCAATTATAGTTGACGATGAACCGGATGGCATACGCACTTTAAAAAAACTTCTGGAATTGAATTGTCCTCAGGTAGAAGTTATTGCTACCTGTACTGATGCTAATTCTGCAAAATATAAATTGCAGAAACTTCATCCGGATCTTATCTTTCTTGATATACAAATGCCGGGCAAAACCGGGTTCGATCTGCTCTCAGAATTATCTGAAAGAAATTTCGAAGTAATTTTTGTCACAGCTTATAATCAATATATACTGCAGGCGTTACAATTCAGCGCCGTTGATTATCTTATGAAACCGGTGGATGAAGATAGATTGATAGAAGCAATACAAAGGGTTAAGAAAAGATTTAAGAAAGATAAGTCAGCAGAAAATACAGAGACATTACTGCATAACATTAATAAAGCAACATCTCCTATGGATATGCGTCTTTGCCTGCCAACTCTGAAGGGCTTTAGCATTTTAGCCTTGGAAGAAATCGTCTATTGCGAAGCCGAAAGAAGTTACACCATTTTCCACCTGGTTAACAACAAGAAAATCACTATTTCAAAGCCTTTATTTATATATGACAGCTTATTGGAAGGGACCACATTCTTTCGTATTCATAAATCTTTTCTCATAAATCTTCTGCACGCAAAGGAATATATACGCGGTGATGGGGGAGTTGTTATTATGAGTAATGGCGAAGAAATAGAAGTAAGCAGACGCAAAAAGGATCAATTCCTGGAAAAAGTAAAAGAGTCTTTTAAACATTGATTATTTAATACTACTCTCTTTGCAAAAGTTTCTGAAGATTTTGCCTTGCTTTAGACAAATTACTTTTTGATGTTCCTTCAGCGATATTCAGTTTAACAGATATTTCAGCATGAGAAAAACCTTCTATTACATATAAATTGAAAACTGCTTTGTAAGTAGGTGATAATTTCTGAATAGCCTTCATTATTTCTTTATATTGGAACATCTGTTCTGCGGTTTCATGTTCATAAGAAAGTACTACATGTTCCAGGTCTGTGGTTACCATCATTTCTTTTTTATGGTACTTCCTTAAATAGTCTATACTCGAATTTATCACCACTTTTTTAAACCATGCCATAAATGAGATCGCAGTACTGTCAAATCGCGGTACAAATTTTTTTAAGTCCTTATAAATTTTCAAAAATGCATCGTTTGTAATTTCTACTGCATTGTCGTAGCTTGATGAATAACGCAGAGCAATTGACATAGCATATCTGTAATAAATTGTATATAGCTTTTTCTGCGCAACTCTTTGATTAAGCCTGCAACCCTGTAAAACAGTTTCTATTTCTTCATTGCTTAAGTTCACCCGGATTGATGGTTCCGGTTGTGCTTCCGTGTTCATGTTAAATCAATTGCATTGGAATCAATATTTAATAGTAACTCTTCCCGTTGTCAATATTTCTTTATTTACATTCTTTTGGCATTTTAAAACCAGATAAATAAAATACAGTGGTGGAATTCGTGCTATAAATCCTTTAATTAACAGTTGTTAAAATAAATTTGCCCGTTTAAAATTCAAATTTGTCTTGTAATAAAAATGATGACATAATCAATAACACTTTGAGAAGATTGATTGATTCTATAGGCCAGGGTTCAATTACTGTCGTTCAAACTCAGAATATTTCTGGTCATA
>DASSHD010000531.1:0-10707 GCA_035693085.1 Hanamia sp.
AATGTTTGCCTGCTGGTTTTGTGTAGAACTGTTCTTACAACTTTGAATGCTTGTTACGGATATTACAGAAGAAAAAATTATAAAGATTAAACTAACTAATAAATAAGTGTTTTTCATTTTTTCATCCCGATTTATAAATTAAAATTAATAATTTCCTTCGCTAACGGCATTGCAATTTATTTACAAATAAATGGTGCCATATCTGTATTTGGATGCCATTTGCCAGGTTTATCCATATTCATAAAATCAGCATTTACAAATACATTATCTCCTTCCTGTTTTATGCATAGTGAATCAGGATTGACTCCCGTGCCGCCGTTTAAAATATTACCTGAAAAGCCATCATACATAATTTCAGGAATGCGTTTGTTTTTTCGGTTGGGATCTTCCACCTTTAATTTATTTTCAATAGCCACCAGTAATTTACCAATATGATGTTCGTAAGCTGCTGCAGGAAACGCATTGCCCATTTGTATGGTGTTACCATGTATATTTATATTTTTTGAAATGGGATTATAATGATCATTAATCTTTTCTGCAGCCTTTGGATCCACAGCAAATCCGGAAGCAAGAATAATGGAAGATGAATTATTATTGATGATCCGGTTATTATAAATTTCTACATTAGATGCCGCTAAAATAACTACACCGCTGCCCGGAGGGGCATTACCTACGCCCCATGCGGTACCGAAGCTCCCTGCCTTGGCAAAGTTGCGGTTATTGTTATCGTGAAAATAATTATCATGAGCTTTTACATATCCGCCTCTTTGGGAAAGATCGGGAAGGTCAAAAACCAAAAACCCCGCGGTGTTATCGTAAAATTCATTATTATAAACTTCTGCATGAGTCGTGTTTTCAATTTCACATCCGGCTACATTCTTAGCTCCCTTACAATTTCTCACTATGGCGCTATCTGTTTGGCCTACATAAATTCCAGCATCTGATGAACCTTGGACATAGCAACTATCTATCAATACATTTTTGCACAAGACAGGATATATGGCATAGCCGCCACTTGTAGAATCGGCGTTTTTCCAAACTGCATGAAGATTTTTAAATGTTACATCGCGACTCCTGTTTACTTTTATCAAATCACCTTTTGAATCGCGGATAGTCATGCCATCAATAGTAAAGCCGTTTACGTTTGTAACCCTGATGCCTTCGCCACCCTCACTTTGTTCAGAAAAATCAAGAATGGTTTTATCAGGCCCTTCCCCTTTTATTAAGATATGATTTAATTGCGCCAGGCTCAGGTTGTCGAATTTATAAATGCCTTGTTTTAGCAAAACAGAACTGCTGTCTTTTAGGGATAAAAAGGCGTTTATTATTTTAGCTTCGTCTCCCGGTTTGAAAACAAGAGATGTAGTGTAGCCATCATTATTCCCTTTATATTCTTTACAGGAAAAAAGAAATATGGAAACAGCAGCTATCAAAACAACAGATACAAATAACTTTTTCATGTTTAATTTTTTATTTGGTTTAAACTATAAGCGATCAAAAAATGTTATAAGCGTAAGTTACATAATAGACAGCGCCGATATTAGGATTAGCAATACCGGTAGAATAATATTTATTGGTGATATTGGTGCCACCAAGCCTTATACCTGAATGCGCTTTAATTAATTTATAACTTATTTGTGCATCTATCACGCCGGAAGAAGGCACTTTGCCGTCAGCAAGTCCACCGGATACTACATAATAGTAACCCGGTTTGTAGCGAAAGGAAGTATTGAAAGACCATTTCTCTTTTTTGCCGAAACCGCTATTGCCAAATTCCAGGTTGAAATGATAATGTGGCGTATTAAAATTATTTATCTGGCTGTTATTTTTATTTTTTAAATTATCAGAATAATAATTTGCTTTAGCCAAAAAATTATGTGAAAGATCATAACTTATGCTGGCAGCATATCCATACGTATTCACTGTTTGAGCGCCGTTAAAAGCGATGTTGTATTGCACATAAGTACTATGGTCTTTAAAGGCGGTTGGGTCATTGGTACCGGGAGTATTGGCCACATTGGCGTAGCCAATAAAATTTTCCCAGGTAGAAAAATAGCCCAACACATCAATCAATACTCTTTTACCTATCAGGGCTGAATAACCTAATTCAAAAGCATTTACCGATTGCGGCTTAATGTCTTTATAAATAAATTTTTGCAAATCGGAAGCATTGCCTGATTGTTGATAAGCCTCTACACTTCCTAAAGTATATGGCGCATATTGATCAAAATGGTAATGATCAATCAGCAATAAGTTAGATCCTCCTGATGCATAACTATTATAACCATTGAGCGTATTTTGCAAAGCCTGAATGTTGGAAGGAAAGCTATATGCATTTTGATAAGAGAACCTGATGTAATTTTCAGGAGCCACTTCATACACGGCCGATGCACGCGAAGTAATTTTAGGTGTGATAAACAATGTATTTTTATCGTCTCTGAATGATGCGGCCAGGCTTAATTTATTTTGAATAAATTTTTTGGATATTTGGATGTATGCGCTGTATTCATTTACATCAATAGGTTTTCCTTCGTCAGGGAAAAGAGTATTCTTACTGTTTAAACTATATAAGCGCCAGTTAACACCGGCAATCACATTTACAAATTTTATTACGTTAGAAAAATTATATTGAAATTCAGTATTGTATAATTTACTTCTGTCTAAAAACAACGTGCCACCCTCGGGGATTGGCCTGGCGGAAATGCTATCTTTTAAATGATTAAATAATGCACTTCCCAATTGCGCCCTTCCCTGGTCTGCATAAGCCCGTGCATCAAGGCTGGCATCTGTATAGCTCTCGCCTGCCGCAAGTGAGCCAAGTAATCCCTGTGTATAATCGGGATACCATCCCCCCACATTACCGTCATAGCTAACTTTCCAGGCTTCATTTATGTATTGTGCCGTAGGGCCCGCAACCAATGTATGGCCTGAATTTTCGCGGGTAGTATAGCTGCGCAAAAACCAATTGTTGCTTTTCAATTCCAAACGGTATTGGGATACTTTAAATCCCTTGATTTGATAACGGGTATCGTTGGTATAAACCACATTACCTGTTCCAAATGTCCCGGAGGCAATCGCCTCCAAACGTGGTGTAAACTTATATCTTATTTCGGCATTTGTTTTAAATAATTCTGCATTATTATCAAGATATCCATATTCAGGATAACCGGTACGAGCTACATAGTTTGGTTTGCTCAGGAGCGGATTTATTATTGGGGCCAAATCTGGGTTTCCCGCCAAGGCGCCCTCTAAAAAAGGATTGATATCTACAGACGTAGCGCCACCATAGTAATTGGCGCCATTATAGTTTGGGTCAGTATATTTGGAACCGGGACCTCTTGTATTAGTGGTATCTGTAGCTACCCAATCTTTAGCAGAGGTCAATTGTGCATTAATTTTAAATGCCAGTTTATCATTTACTTTTTTACCCCATCGTAGTGCCCAATCGTAATATGGAGAAGCACTTACGGGATCATTGCTGCTTTTACTTTTGATATGGTTTATTCCCTGCGTTACCAATATACTTAACCCCTGGTATTTAAAAGGATCTTTCCCTGTCATTACCATGGTACCGTTTAATCCGCGCGAACCATAAAGTGCCGATGAAGCCCCGGACAATACTTCTATATTATCTACATCTAATTGTGTTAAGCTGATAGCTGAACCCAAAGGAAAATTAAGGCCCGGCGCCTGGTTGTCCATGCCATCTACAATTTGTGTAAAGTTGGTATTGCCACTAGTATTAAAACCCCTGGTAGTTATGCTTGTAAAGCCAATACTGGATACCGTTACATCTACTCCTTTTAAACCCTGTATCATATCCATATAATTCAACTGGGGCGAGTTCTCTACATCTTTATTACTTATTTGTTCAATAGTTACCGGGGAAGATAATTTTTTTTGACGGGTGCGGCTTGCTGATACTACGACCTCCTGTCCAAGTTCTGATGCAGGTTCCAGTTTTACCTCATTAGATTTTGAAAAACTATTTACGGATATTTCTTTTGTTTGAAACCCGATAGAAGAAACAATTAAGGTTAGTGGCAATTTTTTATTGGTACTAATCTTAAATCGCCCCCTATCGTCTGAATAAGTTCCTTCGGTCGAATTTTTAACTATTACAGAAACGGCAGGAGCTTCTTCGTTGGTAATGCTATTAGTAATCGTTCCCCTTATTACATTTTGTGCATTTAAATTGCCAATAACAGAAATCTGAAATAGCAAAAAAGACAGGATAAATTTTCGCATACAGTTTGAATTTTGGTTTTGAAATTTTTTGTAATTGTTGAAATAGAATTATTATTTATTTTATAAAAAATTTGAATTGCTTTAATTTTCCTTTTAAGGGAGGGTATTTTATTGAGGGGTCAAACCAGGTGGCGGTTTTCATAACCGGCTTGGCATGAGTAAATGTTTGGAACGAGTACTTGCCGTGATAGGCCCCGATACCACTATTCCCAATTCCACCAAAAGGCAAATGAGGATTCGACAAATGATAAATCGTATTGTTGACACAGCCTCCGCCAAAAGCCACATTTTCAAGCCATGCCTTCTCTTTTTTCTTGTCTGAAGTAAAAACATAAAAAGCCAATGGATTCTTATTCTCTTTAATGATACCCAGGGCTTCATTCATATTAATGAATGTAAATACAGGAAGTATCGGTCCAAAAATTTCTTCTTTCATCAAAGGTGAATTTGGAGAAATATTTTTCAGTATGGCAGGTTCAATGTAAAGAGAAGATGCTTCATAATTGCCACCGGCTACAATGTCTCCATCGCCTAAATAAGAAACTAAAGTATCAAAGCGTTTTTTATTGATGATTCTTCCATAATCATAACTTTCTTTGGCATCATTGCCAAAAAATTGCCGGATGGTTTCTTTTAACTGCGCAATAAACTCTTCAAATATGTCCACGTGAATCAGCAGGTAATCCGGCGCTACGCACGTTTGTCCTGCATTAAGTAATTTTCCAATGACTATGCGGCGTACGGCGATTTTAATATCTGCATCCCTTTCAACAACGGCGGGGCTTTTTCCCCCTAATTCAAGTGTAACAGGAATTAAATTTTTTGCCGCCATTTGATAAATAGATTTACCAACACCAATGCTTCCGGTATAGAAAATATAATCGAAGCGAAAATTTTCAATTAATGCGGGTACTATTTCACTTCCTTCGCCGGGATACACTTTTATATACTCATCCGGAAAAATTTCGGTAATTATTTTCTCTATAATAGCCGAAGTTGCGGGCGCTATCTCGGAGGGTTTTAATACGATACAATTGCCTCCCGCAATAGCGCCTGCCAAAGGAGTCATTAAAAGATAAAATGGATAATTCCATGGACTTATAATTAATACAACACCACGCGGATCGTGATAAATTTTGCTTGAAGAAGGAAAATTGAGCAGGTTGGTTTTGGTGCGCTCCGGCTTCATCCAACGATGCAGTTTCTTTAAGGCCATATTTATTTCTGCCAATACCAGCCCTGTTTCTGTAGCATAAGCCTCTTCAGGGCTTTTCTTTAAATCTGAATAAAGCGCCTTACTGATCTCATTTTCATATTTCAAAATAGCAGCCTTCAACAATTGCAATTGGCGTTTTCTGAAATCATAAGATCTGGTAGCTCCGCTTTCGTAATAATTACGCATTAATTCCAGTTGCTCATAAGAAGTAAAAGCTGCGGCCATGCAATTATTTTTTTAAACCTTTAAAAATGAGTGATACCAGCAGTTTCATATCATTGATACTATTTGAGTAATCTACATTGATTTCCCTTTTTAGGATGGCTTTCTGCTCTGTACTATGTTTCAGTGCATCACTGATATTGATGAGCACATCGGCAATTTTTGCAGTATTGGTTTTAATAAGTTCTCCTTCTTCAACAGCATTTGCCAATAATTGCGAAAGAAATTTTTTTTCTTTTTTCATTAGCGCGTCATACAATTCGAAGAACCTGGGAAGTATCTTATTGAGCGTCTCTACTGACACCCTGTTCATGTTGAGTATATTCTTGTAATAATTAAATCTTGAAAGCATATAAAACCAAACCTGGTTCTCAATTCCTTTTTTCAAAAGTGATTGTTGTTGCAACGATGCAATGTAGTCTTCGCCTTCTTTCAGGCCTACTTCTATAAATATGTCTTCCTTGTTTTTGTAATAATAATAAAGCGAGGCTTTGTTTAGGCCAACGCTTTGAGCTATGTCATCAAGTGTTGTTTTGTCGAGGCCAAATTTTTCAAAACACTGCATGGCAGCCTTTCCTATTTTTTCTTTTACTACTTCTTTTTTAGTCATTCTTCTTTAATATCAAAATTAAAAGTAAGGATCATTTTTTAAATTTTCAACTTTTTTATTAAATTATTTGAAAAATAAAAAAATATAAATTGCGGCAAGAAGAAAGCCAGGTTTCAATTGGAGAAAATAGGAATCTTCAATATTTATTTGCCTGCTTACCGGTAGCCTGCCTGCCCGGTAGGCAGGGTTAGTTTACTGTATTTGTTTTTATGAGAGAAAGTTTACAAAGTAATTTGGGAAATTGGTATAACCTGGGGCCAAAAAAAATCAATTCTTGCCTATTCCTGGAATAACCGGCAAACTTTCATTCCCGCTTTCGTTCACCGACTGCACAGCAAAAAAATAATTATCTTTTGAATAGGGGAGAGTAATTCCATTTTCGGATGTAAAAATTTTCTTTTGCCAAACAGGGCTTGTAGTTTTCCGCATCAAAATATAATAGCCTTTTATCTTTCCTGTTTTTGGCGCCAACCACGAAAGCGATGTACTGTTGGATAAATTTTTTACTTCGATGTTAACGTTCTCAGGAACAGATGGCGCTTTTGCAAGATTTGCAAGGTTGGCAAGATTGAGCGCGGTATTTTTTCTTAAATATTCATAATCTACAAATTGAGGAAGATCTCCATATTGAATGCCATTTTCTACCCTTACATCCTGGTGCTGATGATTAAAATTTTCATTCATTTCTGTAATTCTCACCGCAGTAAATCCGTTTTTTAAATAGGGCAAATGATCACCTCCTCTTAAAAAACGATCGGTTCTGTAAATCATTACCACTTCAAGATTATCTACATAACGCTCACCGATTTCTTTTACGTAACGCGCTAACTCCCTGGATTTACTGTCATTTTCCAAACCCAATGATCTGATTCTTGCGATATCTTTTTCGGTAGCATCCGTAGGAATTCCTTCACTAAACACACGGACTTTGGTATTGTTGATGATATTTGTTTCATTGCTGTTATTACTTCCAATAATATCATTATTGAAAACGCCTTCTATATCCCAGTTTTCTTTTTTTGCTTTATCGGCCATAAAAGTAGAACCTAATAAGCCCTGTTCTTCGCCACTCACCGCTACAAAAATAATTGTTGCCGGAAAAGAATGTTGACTCATGATTCTTGCACATTCTATCACAGCCGATGTACCACTTCCATCATCATTAGCGCCTGGCGCATCGCCGGTTGAGTCCATAATATCAGTCCGTCTTGAATCCAAATGGCCGCTGATAATAAAAATCCTTTTGTCATTTGGATCTTTTCCTTTTAAAGTGGCAACAACGTTTCCTAAGAGGATCGGCCTATTCACTCTTTTTCCATTCGCGGCGATAGTGGTTGTATCAATAAAAGCGGTGAGTCTGCCGCCTGAGCCTTTTGCAAATTCATTAAATTTTTTCAGCACCCAGTCTCTGGCTGCGCCTATTCCTCTTTTAGGATTTGTTTGCGTGCTTAATGTACTTCTTGTACCAAAAGCGACTAAAGTATTGATGTAAGATTTGAGGGAATCAGCAGACACTTCCGAAACCATATTTTCAATTTCAGGATCGCGATTGATGATGGTTTGGGCAAAAATTATATTTGCTGAAAGTAGCAGTATAATTATCAATAAATTTTTCATTGAATAAAAATACTTAAAACTTTTACAATCATTTATTTAAACTATAATAAAAAAGCCGCCCGAATATTTTTCGGAACGGCTTATAAAAAATACGAGTAATAATTCTTAATCTCTGTCTCTGTGGCCTTTTCTACCATTACCCCTGCCATGATCCCTTACGCCATTATCATGATGATAATCACCCCAGTGGTCAAATTTTTCTTTATCCTTTTTACCTCTTCTATATCCATCATAATCATCATATCGTCCGTGATTATAGTCTTGTCTGCCAACAAAATACCGGTTATCATGGCTGTCTCTTATTATAGGTTGATAACGGCCCCTGTATGAATAATAATGAGAGTAGTAATAATTATTTCTCATCCAGGGATTGCGATCATTAATCACCACTTTATAAGAATGATACAGATCATAGTGCCCAAACCTGGGAGGTAATGACGGCGCAAAATTCCAACGGCCAAAATCAAAATAAACAAACAGGCCTCTTGGTACATCATAATAGACACCGAGATCCGGTAAGTAATAATAATTTACATAATCGTATCCAACAGGACCCCAAACTGGTTGGCGGCCGATATTAATGTTTACGCTTACCTGCGCTTCCGTTTTATAACAAACAGCGCTTAGGAGCAATGCGGAAATTAGGAGAATTTTTTTCATTGTTACTTGTTTTAAGGTTTACAAATAAGATGCTTTACAATTTTCAGACACTCAAAATATTCCGTTGTTTAAGAAAAGATTTTACTATAACCAAATCTTAACAAGAAGTGTTTATTGAAACATGACTGGGAAATAATCCTGATTTAATTTCATGCTTTGGGCAATGAGGTCAAATAACAATTTAAAATTCATTTTTTACAAAAACATCTTGATAGTTGCATAAAATTTGTCTTACTTTAGCTGTATGAAGACATATCATTTGCCGGTAATAGTTGAAGTGGATGAAGATGGATTTTTTATAGTTTCTTGTCCGGTATTTAAAGGTTGCCATAGTTATGGAAAAACTATTGACGAAGCTTTGGAAAATTTGAAAGAAGTTGTTGCAATGTGTATTGAAGAACAACCATCTTATGATTTGAATAAATTTGTAGGTATCCGTGAAATGGAATTTAAAACTTCTTCTTTTGCATGAGTGAAAAGCTTCCAGTAATAAGCGGTAAAGATTTTATTAAACTTTTAGAATCTATTGGATTTATTGTTATACGGGTTAATGGCTCGCATCATCGTTTAAAGCATCCTGATGGTAGGATAACGACTGTTCCGGTTCATAAAAATGAGGCACTCCCAAAGGGTTTACTTAGAAAAATTTTAAGAGAAGATATTGAAATTACTATTGAGGCTTTACATACATTAATCAAAAATTGATTCGTTTCTCACTCTTTGCTTGTACCAACATTGCTTAATTAATATCTTACTTTTGCTCAAAATTACATTTACAATGAGCAAAGGACCCATTTCAAACTTTATAGAACATCATTACCGCCATTTTAATGCAGCCGCTTTGATGGATGCGGCCAAAGGTTATGAGGCACATATTAATGACGGAGGGAAAATGTTGGTTTCTCTTGCCGGAGCTATGAGCACAGCGGAATTAGGGATTTCTTTTGCAGAAATGATAAGGCAGGATAAGGTTGCAATCATCAGTTGTACCGGCGCTAATCTTGAAGAAGACATTATGAACCTGGTGGCGCATAGTCACTATAAAAGAGTGCCCAACTATCGCGACCTAAGCCCGCAGGAAGAATGGGACCTTTTGGAAAATCATTACAATCGTGTTACTGATACTTGCATTCCTGAAGAAGAGGCATTCCGCAGATTGCAGAAACACATTCATAAAATATGGAAAGACGCAGATGATAAAGGTGAAAGATATTTTCCGCATGAGTATATGTACAAAATGTTGATGAGTGGAATATTAGAACAGTATTACGAAATAGACCCAAAAAATAGCTGGATGCTTGCAGCTGCGCAAAAAAATATTCCTATTGTGGTTCCGGGGTGGGAGGACAGCACGATGGGAAATATTTTTACTTCTTATGTGATAAAAGAAGAACTGAAAGCTAGTACGATGAAAAGTGGCATTGAATATATGGCTCAATTAACTGAATGGTATCGTGAATTATCAAAAGGAAAAGGGCTTGGATTTTTTCAGATTGGAGGCGGCATTGCAGGTGATTTTCCAATTTGTGTAGTACCCATGATGTACCAGGATCTGGAATGGCACGATGTTCCATTCTGGAGTTATTTCTGCCAAATTTCTGATTCTACCACCTCTTATGGTTCTTATTCCGGAGCAGTTCCCAACGAAAAAATTACCTGGGGGAAATTAGATATCCATACTCCGAAATTTATTGTAGAAAGCGATGCAACGATTGTTGCACCTTTGATTTTTGCATGGGTTTTAGGTCTCTAATTAGCTGATTGGCTAATTAGCTTATCAGCTAATTAATATGTTTGCTAAAAAAAATTTTTCACCTCAACAGGTTGGCTTTGTAACAGCTTTACCCATCAGTGGGGTGGCTGCAATATCCTTTTATCTTTATACAGAGAAATGGTTGCCAGCGCTGTTATTGTTTATAGGTTTCTTTATAATCAATTATTTAATTATTTCTCTTTCAGTAAAAAGATTTGTTTATAGAAAAATAAAACTGATCTATAAATTAATATATCAAACCAAAGCAAGCAAGAAAGAAGAATTTTATTTTAAAAATATTTTACCACAAAAATCTATTGATGAAGTGAATGAAGATGTGGAGCAATGGGCAGTTCAGCATAAAGAAGAACTGGAAGTTTT
>DASSHD010000532.1:0-3795 GCA_035693085.1 Hanamia sp.
ATAAGCGGATGGCAGGTAGAAGTAGCGCCACCGGGACTTCACACGGGAGGCATCTATGAATCCTATGGAAGAGGCTGGCTGATAAAACCAGATGCCGAAGGAGAGAGAGCATTGAAATTCGGAGAATGGAATACCATGAAGATTGAAGTAAAAAATGATGAAGTAACGACCTGGCTTAACGGAAAAAAAATGGTACATCTCAAAGATTCGCTGATCGGAAAAGGCAAAGGAGTAATTGCTTTACAAATACACGCAGGCGGTGGCATTAAGGTAGCCTGGAAAAATATTATGATTAAGGAATTGAAGTAATTTTTGTCGCCACTCCTGCCCGAATGAACGTCTGACTACCTGTTCCAGTTCGGACACGAATCCGTTCCCGTCCGACCGATGTCATCCGGGCAGGCAGGCGGGGATTATGCTGATTTTCACGGATTGCTTTTGAATAAATAAGAATCTCTGTTATTTGTCTCTTTACTATAAAAAGGGGAATATTTTATAGAAAAGAAAATCTTCTTTCCATGAAAACTTTAAAAAATCAACCGATTCAGGTATTCCATTTTTGTGAGAGTGCGTAATTATTTTAAAAGAAAAAAAATTATTTTCTTATCAATCTTTTTTCAATCATCCGCTTAAAATTTTGCAGTAACTCCTACATAAAAGCTTCTTCCAATAGAAGGAATAATTCCGGGGCCGGGATATTCATCAGCACGTAGTGTAAAATATCTTTTATCAGCAATATTATTCAGGCCTGCCTTTAATGAATAGCGGCTAATCCTGTACGTTATGCTCGCATCAAAAACAGTATAAGCCGGAATATATCCTGCAACCGGATCTGAACTTAATTTGGCATTGGTAGCATCTCCATAAGCATCACCCACATTGCTCATTTCCATAGTACCTGAAAACTTTGTATCGGCATAAGTCAATCCAATCCTGTTTATATATTTTGTGGAAGCCTCTACCCGATTACCTTTAAATTCACCACTCGTATATTTTGCATCAATCAAAGCAAGAGAATTAAAAATGCTCAATCCCTTTTTAGAACTATGATCGAGGTATTTCAACAAATTAAATTCTACATAACTTTCCAATCCTTTGTGAACACTGTTGGCCACATTGGTACGCAAGGTATATTGATCTGAAGTACCGGCATTTTTTAATACAGTTCCAATCCTGTTATTGTATGCCAAATAAAATAAACCCACATCAAAATTTAAATAATTTTTTACCGTACCGCGATATCCAAAATCCGAATTAAACCCACTGGCATCTTTCAGGTGGCTATCTATCTTTGAAGTAACACCTATTGGAGTTAATTCCGAATAAGATATTGGCCGGTAAGCCTGACTGATATTGGCATAAAGATTATTGAAAGCATTTGTTTTATACTCAAATCCTACACCGAATAATGGTTTGTATCTGTTTCTATTCTCATCTGAAAGTATTTTTACACCACCTGAATTTTTATATCCGTCACTGGTGCTCTTAATATATTCAAAACGAAATCCCGGAGTGATACTGAACTTATTATTTATCCTGAAAATATTTTCTACAAACGGAGCAATATTGGTAGTAGTAAAGTTGATATTTTTTCCAAATTCTCCCGTAATGGACAAATCAAAATCAGAACCCGTAGTGCCTTCACCGCCGCTCATTTTTTTAAACCATGCATAAGAATACCTGATACCTCCCGCAAGCGTATTATCCATCTTCCCCAGATTGTAATCATGCAGCAACCTTATTTCTGTAGTTGAATTATTCATATCTTCTATTCCTACCTCGCGATTACTATATTTCCCTGTTGCCGGATCAATAGTATCCAAAGCACCCGGCCCGCCATCTTCATTACGCCAAACTAAGGAGCGGTTACTAAACATCAAAGAACTTTTTATATTCAATGAGGTTTTTGGAGAAATGGTATATTCCGCATGAGCTGCAATGATATTCCACGGGCTTTTCAGCCAATTCCTGCTCCTGAATGACGATTTTGGATTAGCGTCAAACATACTGTCAGTAAGGCCTCCAGGCATCCTGATTCTATTGCGCAAGATTGTATATTCTATTCCAACATTTAATTTTTCAGATGCTTTGTACTGTATTTTACCAAATCCTGAAAACTGCCATTGCCGGCTGTTGGGCCTCCATCCATTCATATATCTGTATTGCACAAAACCGTAATAGCTGATTTTATTGATCGTTCCGCCAACCGAATTAAATGTATTGATCAAGCCAAAACTACCAGCCGTCTCAGAAGTATTAAATTCAAATTTTTTATCTCCAGGCGCGTCATTGATCACATAATTTACCATGCCGCCAAACTGCGCCCCAAACTGAAGCGAAGCAGCGCCTCTTACCATTTCTATACGACTAACTGCTTCCATAGGAGGAAGATAATAAGACTCGTTATATCCAAAAATATCTCCACTAATATTATAACCATTCTGCCGGGTATTCATTTCGATACTCTGAATGGGATTCAATCCCCGTGTGGCAATTCCATCAGCAGTAAATCCCCCGGTTTCTGTTTCTACAATATTTAATCCCGGTATTCTTCCCAGTATTTGCCTTGTATTATTAATGGCTTTATTGGCATCTAAACTATCAACCAATATCACTTCATTTTTTTTGCCGGCATATATGATTCCGTTTTTCACCTCCGGCATGTGGCCTGTTCCATTAACTGTTTTAAAGGGCACAATAATTTCTTTGAGAGATATAACTTTCGTGCTATCATTTTTTTGTTGTGCAAAAAGGTATATAGGAAATAAGAGTATTGAAAATATTATAATTTGCTTCATTCTTTAAATAAATTTTTGCAAACCTCATTTTTTTAAAGTTGTATGATTTGTGAAATCGGGAAAACGGTTTTCGAAATGGGGAAACTGTTATTTTCAACTATAACCTTAAACTTTATTAGGTAAAGAGTGGCTATCAGTGCACTATAAATAACTTTCCGGAGTTTTAAAACTCTTAATATCAGTAAAAATAAAATCGTGATTATTTGTACCTGCCCGAATGATTCCCCGCCAGAATGAATCTTTCGGGCTGGGTTCAGGCAGGTATTTACTGTAAATAATTCTGAAACAGGATTCAAGGATTTAACGGTTAAAAGGATTACCAATCCCAAAATCCTGCAACCTTTCTCAGTCTGTTCTCTCCTCCGGGCGTAGAAGCAAAGAAGGAAACGGCCGTATAAATGTGGAAAATTCAATTGAGTAAAATAATAGTTCTGCAAAATATTATGAAACTGCAGAACAAGATTATATTTGTTACGGAATAATAATTATTACGCAGCCGTCTCCTGCAACAGAACGTTAGCCGGTGGTAGAATCACAAAAAGAGAAAGTATTCCAAATATTTAGCATAAATTAAATAAAAATATTACTTTGTACTGGCAATTGGCTTTACGCAACCCAACAATACAAAAAACGAAGGTGGTGAGTACTGAAAATGAGGGGATTGTAAAATTGAAGTTGCGTGTAATTGCATAAATACAAACGTTGCCTGCAAGTTAAAAAATGACACTACCTGTAATTTACATTTGCCTATACTTATTGACAGTTGTTTTGTTTTTTGTCAAACAGAACTGGGTGGACAAATACAAGAAGTTATTAATCAAGGCCCATGTAATTTTGTTGTTGATTTTGCTGCTTGACATTTTCGTTGTAAACATCAAAGGTGTTTGGCTTGACAGATTATTTTTGATTGCATTTCTGTTGACTGCTTCCATGACATTTGCTCTTTACAGACGAACACTTCGGACTTGGCAAAAGATTTATTTTGGCTTTTTTCTTT
>DASSHD010000533.1:0-2600 GCA_035693085.1 Hanamia sp.
AACCATTTTCCTGGAATGAGAGGATACTTTTTTGGTCAGTATCACTAAGACGTTTGAATAATACAGAAGATGAAAAATCAATTTTATCTGCTTCTTTTTTTAATTTTTCTATTGAAATATTTTTAAAATCTTTACTGGAAACAGGAGAGAAATACCTCTTTTTTATTCCCCATTTTTGAAATAGTATTTCGTTATGAATCAATTCCTTTTTATGAAAGAAATTATAAATGGAGTAAGCTGTTTTCGATCGTTTAATTATTCCCATCATTGGGCAAGCAATTTACTTGAAAAATAAAAACTTTGATAACTAAGTTTAGTCAGACGTTTTGCAATTCGTTATACGTCTCTATCTAAACGTCTCTATCTAATTTTTCCCGATTTCTTTTGCCTTAATTATTCATTTATTTTTTATTCAGCGTGTCAGATGATTTTGTGTTTCATTATAAATCTCTGACCATCCACACGCTACATCCTGTGTGCCCGCTGTTTCCCAAAGGGCCGGAAATATTTGTAAATCCATTTTTTTGATACATCCCAATTGCATTTATTAGCTCCGGCATAGATTCAAGATACATTTTTGTAAACCCTTTCCTTTTCGCTTCCTCCAGGCATTTCTCTAAAAGCGTTTGACCCATTCCGCTATTTCTAAAGTTTTTGGCCACATACATTTTTACAAGTTCACAAGTATCTTCAGGTAATCCTTTTGTAGGAAAGATTCCTGAACCTCCGGCAAGTTCATTGTTGATTTCCATTACAAAATAACCACATCGTTTTGTGTTAAATAAATCACTTAAATGATCAGTGATTTCATCAAAATATACAGTACCGGGTTTAGCAGCGTTGAATTCAGATAATGAATTACGGATAATTTCAGCCATCTTTGCATTATCCTTTTTCTTTATTCTTCTAATCATCATTTCTGAAGGCATAATTTTATTATTTGTGTTACTAATAAAAAGGTGAAAAACGGTTTGAGAACATCTGCCAGTATTTATATTGTACAAAATTACTGAGAATAACTTTTCTAAACGGGAATAGCGATAAACATCTTTTGATATTACAGATGAATATGATGGTTGATAAGTACAGAAAATAAGATTAATTACTGGTTATATTTAATTTATTGAACTTTCATAGTAAAAGAATAAATAACGACAATTTTAATTTTCTTCTCGGAGCATCAAACGGTAACTAAATTTGTGTCTTTACTGACTTACAGTTTTTTCTGAAAATATTTCAGGTGTATTTTTCATCTTTGAATGAACCTGGCATAAGCGAAATTATTTCCGGAATTGCAATCTTAATGTAATTTGCAGGTTTGAAATGAGGAGCAAAAGAAAATAAAAAAATAAAGATGAAAATAAAAGTGTGTGGTAACAGGGATTTAAGTCAGTTGAAAGAATTAAATGATTTGGGGATTGATTACGCAGGGTTAATATTTTATGAACAATCACCTCGCTATGTCCTGGGAAAGTTGGAAGGAAAGGATGTAAAAGAATTAAAATTACCTCCCGAAAGAGTTGGAGTTTTTGTAAATGCAACGGAAGATGAAATAATGAGCCAAATTGATAATTACAGATTGTCTTTGGTTCAACTTCACGGGGATGAAACTCCTTCTTTTTGTAACCGGATAAGCGATCATATAAAAGTTATCAAATCTTTCCGGATAGCAGATCCTGAGACAAATATAGATTGGCTGGTTAAAGAGTATCATGAGGTATGCGATTACTATTTATTTGATAAAGGTTCAGCAGGCTTATATGGAGGAACGGGTCAGAAATTTGACTGGAGTATTCTTGAAAAATTTACAATTGGAAAGCCATTTTTTTTAAGCGGGGGAATCAGTGTTAACGATGCATCTGATCTTAAAAAATTTCAACATGCCTTTTTTTATGGAGTAGATGTAAACAGCAGGTTTGAAATCGAACCGGGAATAAAGGATATTAAACAAGTAAGAGAATTTGTAAAGCAATTAAAAATAAAAAAGATTTAAAATGTGGACAGTAGATAATAATGGCTACTACGGCAAATTTGGCGGGGCGTACGTCCCCGAAATGTTGTATAATAATGTAGAGAATCTGAAAAATAATTACTTAAAAATAATTAACGAAGAAAGTTTTCAAAAGGAATTTGATTCTCTTTTAAAAGATTACGCCGGGCGGCCTACACCATTATATCCGGCTAAAAGATTAAGCGACAAATATGGAGCACGTATTTTTTTAAAGCGCGAAGACCTTTGCCACACCGGAGCGCATAAAATCAATAATACTATCGGACAAATATTATTGGCGGAAAGGCTTGGCAAAAAAAGAATTATTGCAGAAACCGGCGCGGGCCAGCATGGAGTGGCAACGGCTACTGTTTGTGCTTTGAAAAATCTGGAATGTATAGTTTACATGGGCGAAAAAGATATAGAACGCCAGGCGCCAAACGTAGCAAGAATGAAAATGCTGGGGGCCAAAGTAGTTCCTGCAACAAGTGGGAGCAAAACTTTGAAAGACGCTACCAATGAGGCGATCAGAGATTGGATCAATAATCCGGAAGATACTTATTATTTAATCGGGAGTGTAGTAGGGCCTCATCCTTATCCTGATATGGTA
>DASSHD010000534.1:0-3877 GCA_035693085.1 Hanamia sp.
AAACAAACGGAAAGTAAAATTCTTTCCCCGGCTTTTTTACGCAAAAGAAAAATGTTGCTGGTCCTTCCGGCACTGGTTCTTCCTTTTATAACTCTGGCATTCTGGGCACTGGGAGGTGGATCAGGAAACAGATCGCAAAAGACAGTTACATCTACAGGTCTCAATCTTCAGTTGCCCAATGCACATCTCAAAGATGATAAATCTGAAAACAAACTTAGCTTTTATGAACAGGCCGATGAGGATTCAATAAAACTCGGAAAAGAAATAAATAATGATCCATTTTTAAAGGGGGAAGGGAATAAAGACACGTCATTTTTCCATCTGACACCCGCATCTCCAAACTCCTCCTATAACCTTTTGCCGGGAGAAGATTATAAAGACCCAAATGAAGAAAAAGTATATCAGAAACTGGCGCAACTTAATGAGCAACTGAATACATCGGATATAAAAGATAATTCCAATGAAGTAAAATCTTCTGAGCCTACTTCTTCTAATAACAATGAAGATGCAGAACGATTGGATCATCTCATGCGGAATATGAATAAAAAAGACAGTGTTGAAGCTGACCCGGAAATGAATCAGCTAACTGGTATGATGGATAAGATTCTGGACATCCAGCATCCTGAAAGAGTAAAGGAAAAATTTCTGCGAAAAAACATTGAAAATAAAGAGAATATTTTTCAGGTAAATAAAGAACCAATTGTTTCTTCTGTGAGTTTGCTTGATACATCTGTTAAACAGCAAAATGATAGTAATGGTTTTTTTGGATTGGAAGATGAAAATAATTTCAAAGAACAAAATGCCATTGAAGCTGTAGTACATGAAAATCAAACGCTCGTCAATGGTGCAGTAATCAAACTTCGCTTACTTAATGATATTTCCATCAACGGGAATATAATACCCAAAGACAATTTTGTTTTTGGAATTGTTTCGCTCAGTGGCGAAAGGCTCCAGGTGGAAATAAGTTCGATAAGAGTGGGCCATTCCTTATTTCCCGTAAAGCTTATGGTTTATGATATGGATGGATTGCCCGGAATTTATATTCCGGGGGCTATCACAAGAGATGTAACCAAGCAAAGCCTGGATAATGCTACCCAAATGATGGAGATATCATCGCTGGATCCTTCTGTAAAAGCGCAGGCCACAACTGCCGGAATGGATGCAGTGAAAACACTTTTATCAAAGAAAATGAAGCTGGTAAAAGTTACCGTAAAAGCAGGATATAAAGTTTTACTCAAATAATTTTTAATCATTAAATATACTATCATGAAACAATTAGTTTGTTTGGTTGCTGCGATTGGTTGGGTTGTTTCTTCCTTTTCGCAAACACCTTCTTTAAGCATTACCACCAATAAAACAACCAGTCTGGTTTTCCCTTTTACCATCAAACATGTGGACAGGGGAACCAGGGATATTCTGGTACAACAAGTGAAGGAAGCAGATAATATTTTACTGGTAAAAGCAGCCGGAAAAGATTTTCAGGAAACCAATCTGACTGTTATAACCAGCGATGGCAGCACCTACAATTTTTCGGTAGATTATGAAAATAAACCTTTGCTATTCGTTTATAACATCCCTGTTCAATCTTCCGCTTCATTGGCTACTTATGCAAACAGCATTTTAGATAATCCAAAAACTATACATGGTATTTCTACCCGTAAATGGGATATGCTGGTAAGGGTTTACGGCATATACATTAAAGGAAACGCCATCTTTTATCAATTGGAATTGGACAATCAAAGCCCGATTGATTATGACATAGATTTTCTTCGCTTTTATATCTGCGATAAAAAGAAAAGTAAAAGAACAGCAATCCAGGAAAATGAATTGAAGCCCTTGTATGTGGCCGGCAATATGAAACAGGTGAAGTCTTATCAAAAAAATACATTGGTGGTTGCATTAGAGAAATTTACCATTCCTGATGCAAAGTATTTGGCCATACAGATAATGGAAAAGAATGGAGGCAGGCACTTATTTATGAAAGTAAACAATAGAAAGATTATGAAGGCAATACAGTTGCCTGATTTAAAATGATCAACGAACATCCCATATCAGACGAAGTATTAGAACTTGTAAATATAGCTTTATCCAAAGGTGAGCATTGGATGGCTTATAATCAATCTCTCTACTTTATAGGTAAAGAAGATGTTCACTTTTTCAAATTGCAAAACGAAGCAAAAGGGTTTGCAAATAATAATTTCAGTGATAGGGATGCATATCATGTCATCAACTTCAATTCCATTTTAGACATTTTTAAAAAAATCCCTTACACTGAAAATATAGGAAAGAACCTGGTCAATAATCCTGATATAAATGGATTGTATAATTATGAAGGCAATGCTTTTACTGATTCATTAATAGAACATATAGAAGAACAACAATCAATATTTAAATCACAATTAAAAACAAACATTATGAACAACGAAAATTTTCAGTATTTGACCGACAACATCAAATACATGGGCTTTGGTGAAAACCTTAAAACAGAATTGGAGAAAAACATGAACGAAGAGAAAGCGGAATTTCAATTACATTATAAGGCTGAAATAAATAAGAAGCCTTTTGAAGCAACGCTGAATTTCAAAAAATCAGAATCCACTGACATGTATTTTTTCAATAACTATCGTGCTTCACTTGAAAAAGCAAATGGTGAAAAATCGGAGCAAACTTTTTACCTCAACAAAAGCAAGGGCGTCACTTCCAAGGAAGCTTTTAATCTATTAGATGGAAGAGCTGTACACAAAAACCTCGTAACAAAAGAAGGACAGCCTTACCAGGCCTGGATGCAACTGGACCTCAATAACAAAGACAAGAATAATAATTTTGAAGTGAAGCATTATCATGAAAACTATGGCTTTGATCTAAAAGCCGCAGTAGAAAAATTTGCCATTGCAGATTTGAAAGACCCCGAAAAAGAAAAAGCATTAATGCAATCATTACAAAAAGGAAATGTCCAATCTGTAACCATTGAAAAAGACGGCAACAATCATAAAATGTTTATAGAAGCTGATCCGCAGTTTAAAAAAGTGAACCTATATGATTCTAATATGAAATTAGTTTCAAAAGAATCAATAGATCAATATAAATCCGTTGGTCAGGCTGGGGCCAATTCCATTAAAGAAGAAATAGCAACTGATAAAAAAAAAGAGTTGAAACAGGACGTTAAGCCGGATAAGGAAAAGTTAGTAAAGAAAAATAATAACAGCCTTTTACCCAAGAAAAGGGAAAGAACCAGAAAAGGTTTAGGGGTTTCCTGATACAACCTCTAAACCAATTTTTCAATTTTAAAATAGCATCATGAACATTCAGAATATTTCAGCATTAGGAGAGCAATTACAATCTTTGGGATTTGGAGATGCAGGTTATTCATTATTAAAAAGAATCTGTTTTAAACCAGTTAACTTTTTTCTTTCATATAAAGTTGAAAAAGGAAAAGATCTGTTGTCTTTTAATTTATTTTTTGAAAAAGAAAGTAAACAAAATGTTTATGTTTTGATGCATTATGATGCTATTCTTCAAAAGGAAATGCCAATGCCTGATGCGACAATTAACGGCATCAATACTGCCAGTCTGGAAAAGCGAATGGCAGAAATAGATTGGAAAAATGCCTTTGACTTTGATAAAACAAAAAAATGGAGTATAGACGATAAAGAAAGCTGGAGCAATGAGCAGAAAATTGAATCTGCAATAGAATATCTATGTGAATTAGAAAAGACTGAGGAGGGGAGAGCAATTGCAGTAAGCTTAAAACTCAAATATTGGGCTGGTACACCATACCAGGAGTTGTTTGGTAATATCAGCCCTTTAAAAAATAAATTGGAAGTAAGCCAGCGCTTTTATTTTTCTGACGGGCAGGCCGGCATTTCAGCAGATGAAG
>DASSHD010000535.1:0-4299 GCA_035693085.1 Hanamia sp.
ATTTGCACAACATAATAGAATCAAAAATGAAAAAATATCTGTCTTTTCTAAATCTGTAAGTTCTATTTTTTTTCGATAAATAAACGATGTGATACCTGGTATCAATACAAGAAAGTCGCCATTGAAAAGCATTGCCCGCCACAATTCGTAGCCAATTCTTTTTAAAGTAAAAACAAAAGGAAGCTTATCAAAACTGCATTCATTAAAATAGCTTTTTTTTACGAGTACCGAATACCTATAAAAGAAATCTCCCGTAGTCATTTTAAAATAAAAAGAATAAGCGGTTAAAAAGACAAATGAAAATAGAATTACTATTTTCCAGAACTGAAAATTTTGTCGTTTAAAAATATCTTTTAGAAAAAAAATTAAGAAAAGTGGTAATGCGATTATGATCGTTGCCTTTGTAATGATAGCTAAAAAAAGCGCGGCAGAAAATTCAATTCCGTGGTGGAGATGCTGCTGTTTTTCTAATAAATAGGTTCGGTAAGAATAATACATCCAGAGTATAGCAAGACACATGGTGGGGTCAGGTAATAACCGGTGTGAATAAAATATGATGCTGCGACCGAAAAAAAGCAGGACCATTGATAAAAAATAAATACTGTTTTTTTTATAGCGTAATATTTTATAAAGAAGAATACCGCACAGGGCAAAGCTGATAGTTGAAGATAAAGTGGAAGTAAAAGTATTGATACCGAACAACCAGTAAAAAAAAGCCGTTGAATAAACTGTTGCCCATCGTAGCTGGTATTGATCAAGAGCGGGAGAAAATGATATTCCATTATGTACGATTTCAGCCGCATACCTCGCATAATTTATATCGTCATTACCATAAAATCCGGCAAAAGTAAAAATCACATGCACAAACATCAAAGAAATAAAAATCAAAAGGATAATCTTTTTTTCGGGATCATGTGGAGTCAGCCTGATTTTTAAAGCACTCATTTAACGACTTTTGATACAAATAAAAATAAATGTGATTAATATAACAGTCTTCCTTTATTTTTTCTTACACTATTTATTAATGTGTTTGTATATATAGATGCAACAATAGTTTTAAGGCACTCAGTCCTCCAAAATAACTTTTAACTTCCTTGTATGGATACTTTGATTAAACATCAGATTTCCGTTATCATCACTTTTACTTTTTTTCAATAAGATATCATCTCCATAAATTAAATAAGAGCGTCCAGGTAAAAGGCTTTTCAAAATATAATTAACAGTAAAAGATGCATCCGGTGAAGTTTGTTCATAAATGATTTCTTTAGGGTTACATTCAAGGATATTTAAATTAAGATGCCCTTTATGATTCGCAATCGCTTTTAAAGAGAAAACAGAATTATTTTTATTAAAATACATAACGGTATTGCCTTTACTAAAAAAACCAAAATCATTTTTTGTACTAATAGTGAACCGGTTATTCGAAATCGAATAAAGATTTGTATCAAGTCCGATGGTTAATCGTTCTCCCCTGTAATTATAGAATAATCGTGAGCCCGATATTTCGCGGGTAATATGTGGATTCAAATAGAGCCTGTTATACATAGGGTTGAAACCATAAATAGAATGGTAAAGCCCAACTACCACAAGGCTGTTTCCTGAAAGTATATCATCGCCTTGTCCTGTCTGGTCCTTTCGTGAGTAGCGTTGAAAAGCCAGGCCATCTTTGCTATACTGTTTCAGTACATTTTTTATATACTGTAGCGCCAGCGCCGGTTTCCACAAAGTGTAAGCTTGCACCGCTACACTTCCCCAAGACAAGAAGATATCACCATTTTCATAGTAAGGAAATGGAAACTGATATTCTTTTCCTTCATCTGTTTTATAGGGAAACATACTGATAGGCCAGAAAAATAAATGCTCTTTTTGCATCTGTATTTCCACCTTTTTCAAAATGGAATTACGGCGGCTGGTATCATCACAAATACCGTATGCAATAGCCATAAAATTCACAGGAGTAACAAGGTTGTCGCCATGGATAGATTGATCCTTATCACGCCAATAATCATAATAACCTTTATCCTCATCCCAAAAACCACCGTTGTGAACACTTTTATTGAAACTCACTTTTAGTTTGGATGCAAAGTCTGTATAATACGATGCCTTTTGTGTGTTGCCCAATTGCCGTTCAATATCGGACCATAGCCCTAAAGCATGGTATAATTTCGCATTTACAAAAGCATTTTCATAAGAAGCCCAAATGATATCTATCCAGTCGCTGCTTCTTTTTTGAGTGTGGCTATCATTCATCATCTCTACAAGATGGTTGCCATTGAAGTCTCTTTTCAGAAGATAATCCAATGCCTTTTCACAAGCTACCTGTTGTTTCCTTACCCACACTTTATCGCCGGTTTGGTTATACAGATCAGAAACGTTGCTTACAAAATCAGGATTGGAATCCATCAGGTATCCCCATTGTGCTTCGTAAAAACCCTTGCTTGTAAATTGCCCGGGCATGGCATCTTCATTACTATAAGCCCAGCGTGGCCAAACTCTTCCATTAGGTTTAATAGCATTGTCGCGATAATAATCAAGACATTCTTTATAACCATTGAGATAATGATAATCATCAATTCCCAATCCGAGCTGCGCAATGTACTGCTCATGCAGGCAGATAGGCCCATAAGGCGTATGCCAGCTATTACCGCCAAAGAGCTTAGCGTCAATAACACCCATGCGGGCGATAGTATTTAAAACAGAAGTTATCTGTTTGCCATCCACACCTTTAAACTCACCACGATCATATTTTTTGGCATAGTTGAAAGCCGAGAAACTGATACCTTGCGAAGTAGTGCCAGCCATTACACGGAATGGCGCCCACACATCCGTCTTCTTCCTGATAAACCTACGGCGATGCGTACCCGAATCATAACGGGGCAACATTTCCTTTTGCGATATGGCGATACTATAAGCCAGCTTATCATCATTGGTTCGGGAATATTTCATAGCCACTTGCTTGCCGGGCGCATTTACAAGAACACGCAAACCATTATTTGTGTTACTGTTCCAGAAAGACGCCTCATTGCTATGAACACCATAAGTCATTAGCTTTTCATTAAACAAATAAAACCATGCTATTCCGCCGAAACCCTGGAAAGCGCCTTCCCATGTATTGATATTATTGAATTCGATAGCAGGGAAAGAAACTGATTCAGCCTCAAATGATTTGTGACAAGTCCTGGTAATGGAAAATCTTATATTGGAATCAGTAACCAAAAATTTCCAGTTTTCGTGTATAGTAACTTTATCATTACCATAAATAATGTTGTTTATTTCTGCGGAGTTATGAGCCGTTTTTACCTGCGGCGATTTAAGCAAATGGAGAGTAGAAAATGTATTCCCTGTCGTTTTTACTTCAGAATAGATCCCGGTGTTTCCCTCAATCACATTTTGTCCGTTTACATCCATAACGGAGACACGGCATTGACGATCATAATCAATAATAAACTTTATGGTAGAATTGCTAATAACAATCTTATGAAGTTGAGGATTGTTTTTTATGGAAAATGATTGAGCGCAACAGACACTGGAAGATAAAGTAAAAGAAACGATCAAAACAAGCAGATGATTTTTCATAATATTTATTAAAAGCAGTATTTTAAAAATGTCGCTTCAAATATAAAACATAAAAGTGGAGGCTATTGTACCATTTTCACTTCTTTCAATATCACTTCATTTTTTTTGCACGAAAATCTTTTATATTCAGCCATATACTCAATGCAAAACAGGTTACAAAAACTATGAGAGTTACATCATCTACCAGTTGAATCGGAAAATTGATTCCGGTTAATTTGAGTGCGAGGAACTGGATATAGGAATTGGTATGATCCACATAACCAAGTTTACGCCGTACATCCCAATGCCATTGTGTGCAAAAACAAAATCCCCATCCATACCAGATTCCCAAAACAAACCAGGAAAAAGCGGTAAGTGAAAGTGTGATCAAATGCCATTTTCGGGTACTCTTAAAAATCCATCCTACCATATTGAATAAAGTAAATGCGGTGTGAAATACAAAGAAAAAAATATTGAGGAATTGGTACCACATGTATCAGGATGATTGTGGCAAAATTAGAATAATAGCTGCTGAAGTTGCGAATCAAAATAATATTTTCTTGCTGGGAAAAAGAGGGTGATTCCATTGCGAAGCTATAAATTCTGTTTTACCCGAAGCAATCTCTTTAAAATTTATATCAACTTCCTCAATGAACAGGTTACTCCCTAAAAAATCGGGTCCATGAGCATTGATTATAACAAGAATATTTTTTCAGGCAACTCGCAATGACGGGAAAAGAGGTT
>DASSHD010000536.1:0-8264 GCA_035693085.1 Hanamia sp.
TTTAATTGTTCTTTATTTTCTTTTATGGCTTGCTTAAATTTTTTTATTACTTCTTCTAATGGTTCGGTATTTTTTCCACCGGCTGCATTAAAATGTCCCCCGCCATTAAAATATTTTCTTGCAAAAGTATTTACATCAAACCCTCCTTTGCTTCTGAAAGAACTTTTTCTTTCATCGCCCCGATCAATGATAACTGCTGCGAGCCGAATGCCTTTTATGCTTAATGGGAAATTTACGAGGCCTTCTGTATCACCGGTTTTTACATTGTATTTTATAAGGTCTTTTTGTGTAATAGCGATTAGCGCGGTATTATATTCATAAAAAATTTCCATCCGGTTCAAAAGTGTATTACCAAAAAAACGAAATCGCCCTTCCAGGAAATTATCAAATAAATTTTCATGTACCTGACTGTGATCGAATCCGGTTTCTTTTAGCCTTGCTACCATTTTATGCACATTAGCTGAAGTAGAATTAAATCGGAACGAGCCGGTATCAGTCATCACACCTGCATACAGGCATTCTGCAACATCCTTGTTTATTTTTTCCGGGAAACCGCTTTTTATAATAAAATCGAAGACCATTTCTGCTGTGGAACTTTTATCGGGATCGCTTATGCCATAATCAAAAACTTCCGTTTGCGGCTGTTGATGGTGATCCATTAATATTTTAACGCACTTCAATTTATTAATCACCGGCTCCATATTTCTTGTACGGTTCAGTACATTAAAATCAAGGCAAAATAACCACTTCGCTTCATTTAATGCTTTTAATGCCTTTTCATTTTGCATTTCAAAATCAATTACCTTTTTTGCTCCGGGCATCCAACTTAAAAAGCCGGCCCAATTGGTTGGAGATATTACGGTTACCTTATGGCCAAATTGTATCAGGAAATTATACAAACCCAATCCGGATCCCATCGCATCAGCATCCGGCTTTTGATGAAAAGTAATTGCTATATTCTTAGGCTCCGTTAATAATGGAATTATTTTGCTGACTGGCTTCATAAAAGGCTGCAAAAGTATTGATTTATTGACAAATGGTTCAATTGTTTTTTTATATCAATACTACCTGATAAGTTTTGAAGATTTTAAATAAAATCCTAATACCAGAAATAAAATATGCTTTGCTACTTACTCAACAAAACAATAAGTAATAAAACAAACTGGCCAATAGCAATAGGTCCGAAAATGTATTTCTCCAATTTGTTTTTGGATACAAAATTCCCAATTGAATTAAACAGATAGATAACTGTCATAATCCATAAACAAATATTTACGATTTTAGGAGGTAAAGGATTGCTCAAATAATTCCCTTTCAGTAAAAGAATGATCGTAAATAGGGCTGTTATCAATAAGGATACAATCTCAAAGGAAAACATTTCCTTGTCAGTAGTCAACCTGCCTCCCCAAACGATTTTATGTGGAATGATTTTTATCAAAACAGCAAAATGAAATAATAAGAACAAAATATGTATGCTGATTAAAATGAGCAAAAGACTACTGACCATGATGATGTGAAATTAATAAAATTGAATCCTCAAATAATTTTCCCCCGATACTCTCAGACTTTTAAGGACTTACCCACATATTATTATCAGTATCAACATCCGGAAAAACATGGTTTGGATCAATGGTTACAGATTTCAATTTTTCATTTGTCTTTAATTTTTGAATCCATACATTACCATTCTGCCATACTTCAACAGGAACTTTTACCATTTCAGTTTTGCCGCTTTCAGTTACGTATTGAAGATAGATTGGCATCGCCATTTTATCAAGATTTACAATTGTTACCAACGCACCATTTGAGGCATCGTTGTCCACATATTTCACATCGGTAATAGCCTGATCGAGTTTGTAATTATATATAAACATTCCTTTCCAAAACCATTCCAGGTCTTCGCCCCCCACATTTTCCATAGTTCTGAAAAAATCCCAGGGAGTAGGGTGCTTGTACGCCCATCTTTTAATATATAACCTGAAAGCATAATCGAATCTTTCGTGTCCCAAAATTTCATCTCTTAAAAGATCTAGCGCGTACGCGGGTTTATAATATAATGCAATGCCAATGTTTGCTTCCTTTAATGCATCCGGCTCGCTCATTACAGTTTCGCCCGGATCACTTAACATATATGACCCGTATTTTATCTGATCCTTTGATACATACTCCCCGTTATTAAAATCTTTAGTAGAAAGTTCATTAATAAATGTATTAAATCCCTCATCCATCCAGCCATATTTCCTTTCATTGCTGCCTACAATCATTGGAAACCATGTGTGGCCAAACTCATGATCAGTAACATCCCAAAGGTTTTCTCCTATTGAATTTGAATTACAGAATACAATTCCCGGATATTCCATTCCATTAATATTGCACGCTACATTCGTTGCATTCTCATAAGGATATTCAAGCCATCTTTTTGAATATCCTTCGAGCGCTCCTTTAATATATTCTGTGGATCTTCCCCATGCATACTTACCCTGCGATTCCACCGGATAAACACTTTGCGCAAGACCTTTTCTTCCGGAAGGAAAATTAATTCTTGCTGCATCCCATATAAACGCCTCAGAAGCCGCCCAGGAAACATCTCTGGCATTTTTCATTTTAAAATGCCAGGTAATATTTGCCGTTTGAGGGCTCAATAAAGGCTGTGTCACTTCCTCAGCAGTACGGATCATAACTGTTTTATCACTATTTCTTGCTTCATCGAGCCTTTTTATTTCGGTAGAAGTCAACACATCTTTTGGATTTTGAAGAACACCGGAACCCACTACTAACATATTTGCCGGAGCGGTAATGGAATAATCATAATCGCCATAATCCAGATAAAATTCACCCGCACCCAGATAGGGTAATGTATTCCATCCTTCAATATCATCAAACACGCACATTCTTGGATACCATTGAGCAATAGCATAAATTTTTCCGTTTTGAGTTTCCATTACACCTGTACGATCACTTCCGTCTTTTGGAATCAAATAAGAATAATCTATTTTAATTTCCATTGTTTCGCCATGCTTCAGATCCCGGGGGAGACGTATCTGCATTCTTGTATCAGAAATCACATTTTTAGCATCAGAAAAAATTCCGCCTTGATCAGTAAATAGAAGTTTTACCGATTTGATATCAAAACCGCCATTAAAGGTAGAGTTCACATCTGTATATCTGCTACTGCGGGTAGCAGGCGCTTTAGACTGGCCGCGTGAATCTAATTTAAAAAGATTTTGATCAAGATAAAGCCATAAAAAGGGCAATTCTTCCGGGCTATTATTAGTATAAGAAATAATCTCGCTTCCTGTAATAGCGTCTTTTACATCATCTAATGTTGCTTCTATTTTGTAGCTCGCTTTGTTGGTCCAGTATTTTGGGCCAGGTTCGCCGTCTGCAGCACGATATTGATTTACAGAAGGCGGATAAAAATCAGGATTAAAAAGATCATGATAATCATAAACTGATTTCTCAGTTTGTGCATAAGAAAAAACGTTTAAAAACACAAATGAAATAAAAAGAAGGAACCTGATTTTGCCCATGGAAAATAATTTTATTTTTTTTATCAAACTTTTTTCAAAAGTTTCAAAGGTAGATTTTTAGATGATGGGTAAATGTAGCGGAGTAGAATTTATAAAAAAATTACATTAATGTCAAATGAGAAAAGGTTTTAGTATCTGGGAATGGCCTTGCCAAAGTGTGCATACTATAATTAGAAATACCCATTATTTGTTCGTTTGCTGATAGTTAGGTTGGTTGGTTCATCGGGAAAAGTAAATAAGAGAATGCAATACTTCGTTTCCTGATACCCACCTCAAAATTCCTTATGCCACTTTACTATTGCCGATCCCTGCATACCTTCAATGGGGAGATGCATTTTTTTTATTGAGATGGAAATTGACTTCAAACCGGGAAATTCGTTGTGAATTTCATTACCGGTTTCCATAACCAGGGTTTCCAGTAGAGGTGTAGGAACGTCCATCCTTTTTTTTATAATGTTGTAAACAGTTACATAATTAATAGTATTACTAATATGTAATATCGCTTCTTTTGCTTCATCAAATTCCATGGAAGCATCTACTACATATTCATTTCCCAGGATTTTTTCTTCCTCGTGTATGCCGTGAAAAGCATTGAATAAAAGATTGTGTAATTGAACAGTGATCATAAAGAAACTCTGGTTAGAAAAAATTGTTCAACTTTTATTATTTGTTATCTTTTGAAAGATTTCCAAAATGTTTACGCGAAACTGAATGTTCCTTTTCGCTCAAAAACTTTTCAGCATCAAGAGCGGCCATACAGCCAGTACCCGCGGCTGTTACCGCCTGCTTATAAATTTTATCCTGAAGATCACCTGCTGCAAATACACCCTCGATATTAGTTTTTGTACATCCAGGCAAAGTGTTCACATACCCACTTTCATCCATGTCAAGCCAGCCTTTAAATATTTCTGAATTGGGCTGATGGCCAATTGCAACAAAATAAGCGCTTATAGGAATGGTACTTTTCTTTCCCGTTTTTTTATTGATAATTCTTACCGCTTCCGTTTTTTCTTCGCCAAGTATTTCTTCTACTTCTGTATCCCAATAAACTTTTATGTTTTTAGTATCCAGCACTCTTTGTTGCATTATTTTACTGGCACGCATCACATCTCTTCTTACAAACATGTGTACATAGCTGCATATTTTACTCAGGTAAAGCGCTTCTTCTGCCGCAGTATCACCAGCGCCCACTATACAAACTTCTTTTCCTTTGAAGAAAAAACCATCACAAACGGCGCATGCACTTACTCCATACCCATTTAATCTTTTTTCGCTTTCTAATCCAAGCCATTTAGCGCTGGCACCGGTAGCTAAAATGACAGCATCAGCACTAATCCATATTTCTTCATCAATTAAAACTTTAAGAGGAGAAGTAGAAAAATCAACTTTGGTCGCCAGTCCATACCGGATGTCAGTGCCCATTCTTTTAGCCTGTTCTTCAAAATCTATCATCATGTCAGGACCCTGAATGCCCTTTGGATAACCGGGATAATTTTCCACTTCTGTAGTGATGGTAAGTTGCCCACCCGGCTGTATTCCCTGGTATAGCACCGGTTTTAGATTTGCACGGGCTGCATAAATTGCCGCAGTGTATCCTGCAGGACCTGAACCAATAATTAAGCACTGAATGTGTTCCGTATTTTTCTCCATAATTTCTTTTAAATAATATTTTCAAAAATAAACCTTCCGGCTATTAAAATAAAATAAAGCAAACCAGTCTTTTTATTTTTTTGAAAAAACACAAAATGCAAATTCTTGCTATTTCAATTATTTACCGAAGTATTCATCTTTATGTATGCTTGTTTAATTAATTTTGGCATAAATGATTTACCAACCTATTTTTACAAAAATAAATTAAACTAAAATGAAAAAGATTATTATACTAACATCCATTTTCTTAACTATGTCTTTTTGGACTATGGCTCAAAGAGAAGGGAAAACAAGATTCAGTATTGGTCCTGAATTAGGATATGCAACTTCCAATCCATTGAATTCATTTCCGGGTAATAAAGGTTGGGGATTGGGGATCGGTGCAAGTGCGGAAGTTGAGCATTTTTTTCAGGAAAGTGCAAGCGGTATTTTTTACATTGGCATTCTTAGTTATAAGGGAAGAAGCTCAGGAACCGATTTAAACGGTGTAAATACAAACAATAAAGCTTACACTGTCATCCCTATAAGAGTTGGTGGAAACATTTATGCAGGAAGTCGCCTTCACTTAGGTGCTCAAATAGGTGTTGGACTGAACAGTAGAGGAGGAAAAGGCACTACAGCATTTGCATATACTCCTCAAATAGGATATAATTTTAGCAAAAATGATCATCCTCTTGATCTTACTTTTAAATATGATGGCTATGCCGGTAATGGTAGCTTTAGCGCATTGGGATTGAGGCTTTCGTTAATTCTATAATCTTAATTATTGATTTTATTTATAAAAAAAATTATGTTAAGAATTAAATTTGCATGATCTACACTTGAATAAATGATACAAAACTGTTTTAACTATTAAATATATAAAAATGAAATTATTGAAAATTTGTTTTATTGTTTTATTTTTTGGAATTGGATTTACTGCTTGTGAACGGCAAGGTAAAGTGAGAACTGAAATGGATGGCACGCCCAGCAATGCTGATTCAGTGTTACCTCGTAAATTTAAAAATCAACCTGTAAATGATTCTGTTAAAGAAGCCCGTGAAAAAAATCTGGCGCCTGAATACAGAAGATAATGTTTAGCTTAAAAAATCTCAATAAAAAAGCCGCTTCTAAAAAGAAGTGGCTTTAAAAATATAATCAGGAAAATCATTATCCCAAATACGCCTTAAGTGCGCTGCTATAACGTGCTTTCTGAAGACGTTTAATAGCTCTTTCCTTAATCTGACGAATACGTTCTTTAGTAAGATCATACTTTTGGCCGATCTGTTCAATGGTAACACCATTTTCTCCATCAAGCCCAAAATACGCATTAACGATCTCTGCTTCGCGCGGGCTAAGAGATTTTAATACACGGCGTATTTCATTTTTCAATGAATCGTGCATTACATCTTCATCAGTTTCCCCACCGCCTTTTAAAAGATCGCCCATGGCAACATCTTCCGCTTCATGTACCGGTGCATCCAAAGAGGTATGCCTGGTATTGCTTTGAAAAATGTTGTTGATCTCGGTTTCACTCATCTCAAGAATTTCTGAAAGTTCTTCGGTAGATGGTTCTCTTTCATGTTCCTGCTCAAAAGCCATATAGGCTTTATTCGCTTTGTTGTAAGTGCCAATTTTGTTTTGAGGCAGGCGGACTAATCTGCCCTGCTCTGCCAACGCCTGTAGTATAGATTGGCGAATCCACCACACAGCGTACGAAATAAATTTGAAACCTTTGGTTTCATCAAAGCGTTGTGCCGCTTTAATTAATCCGAGGTTGCCCTCGTTAATAAGATCGCTCAATGATAAACCCTGGTGCTGATACTGTTTTGCAACTGAAACTACGAAACGTAGGTTGGCTGTGGTGAGACGCTCTAAGGCTCTCTGGTCGCCCATTTTGATTTTCTGTGCTAAAATAGTCTCCTCTTCCGGAGTAATCATCCCAATTTTTGAAATTTCCTGCAGATATTTTTCAACCGCTTGAGAATCACGATTGGTGATCTGCGTAGCAATTTTAAGTTGCCTCATTTTGTTTTATAGATTAATAGTTATTAGACAATTTATATTGGGAAATCGTTACAAAAGATATGTTAATTGCATGGAATCTTTCGAACATTTGCAAAGTTACAACGCAATAATGAAAATTCATAGCCTTCTTTACAAATAAATCTTTGTAAAAGAGTATTTTATGATGAATGGTATTTTTTGCAGCTTTACTTTTTTATTTTTTTATCTCCTGTTTAATTTAATAAATACTTTTGCTGCATGATAGAATACCGTTCAGATACTTTTACCAAACCTACGCCGGCTATGCTGGAAGCCATGTTCAGCGCTTCTGTAGGCGATGATGTATTCAAAGAAGACCCCACAGTAAACAAATTACAATCCACACTTGCTGAAAAATTTGGAATGGAAGCCGGAATATTTTGCCCAAGTGGCACCATGACCAATCAGATTGCCATCAAATGTCATACACAACCGGGAGGCGAAGTAATTTGCGATAAACTAAGCCATGTATATATTTATGAAGGCGGAGGAATTGCTTTCAACTCCGGTTGCCAGGTAAAAGCTGTGGAAGGAAATCACGGAAGGATCAAAGCAGCACAGGTTTTAGAATCTATTAATCCGGATGACATTCATAAAGCAAAAACTCAATTGGTAAGCCTTGAAAACACAGCTAACCGGGGTGGCGGCAGTTGTTATGAAATGGCGGATATTAAAGAAATTAAAGAAGTTTGCCTGCAAAATAATTTGAAGTTGCATTTGGATGGCGCCAGGTTATTTAACGCCATCGTGGCGAAGCATGAAAATCCGAAAGTTTATGGAGATATTTTCGATAGCATTTCCATTTGCCTCAGCAAAGGATTGGGTGCTCCCGTGGGTAGTGTTTTGTTAGGCACAAAAGATTTTATCTCACAGGCATTTCGCGTGAGAAAAGTATTTGGTGGCGGAATGAGGCAGGCTGGTTATCTCGCGGCCGCCGGAATTTTTGCGTTGGAAAATAATATTGATCGTCTCGCACTTGATCATTTACACGCCAAACAAATTGAGGAAGCCTTGTTGAAAAAAAATTTTACCGGAGAAATGATGCCCGTAGAAACTAAT
>DASSHD010000537.1:0-25067 GCA_035693085.1 Hanamia sp.
TGGAAATGAAAATGAAAGAACTTTCCAAAGAAAATAATCCATACATCAGAAAAGAAATTTCAAAGGCAGATGCTATAAAATATTTTGAAGAAAAGGGAGATGAATATAAATTGGATTTACTTTCCAATCTTGAAGACGGCAAGATAACTTTTTATACCCAAGGTCAATTTACTGATTTGTGTCGCGGGCCACATATTCCATCTACAGGTTTGATAAAAGGAATAAAGCTTACTTCAATTGCCGGCGCTTACTGGAAGGGAGATGAAAAAAATAAAATGCTTACCCGCATTTACGGCGTTACATTTCCCAATCAAAAAGAACTCGATGAATATCTTGTATTTCTTGAAGAAGCAAAAAAACGTGATCATAGGAAAATAGGAAAAGAACTGGATTTGTTTACTTTCTCTGAAAAAGTAGGAGCCGGGTTACCTCTTTGGTTGCCGAAAGGAGCCATGCTTCGCCAAAGATTACAGGATTTTATGCAGAAGGCGCAATTAGATTCGGGTTACGTTCCTGTAATTACCCCGCATATTGGTTCTAAAAGTTTGTACGTTACCAGTGGCCATTATGAAAAATATGGAGCGGATAGTTTCCAACCTATAAAAACTCCGGTAGAAGGAGAGGAGTTCTTTCTGAAACCGATGAATTGTCCTCACCATTGTGAAATTTATAAATCTTCTCCAAGAAGCTATAAAGACCTTCCATTGAGGTATGCAGAATTTGGGACTGTGTATCGCTATGAACAATCCGGTGAATTGCATGGACTTACAAGAGTTCGTGGATTTACACAGGATGATGCCCATTTATTTTGCATGCCCGGCCAGGTAAAGAATGAATTTATAAAAGTTATTGACCTTGTTTTATATACATTTGACTCGCTTGGATTTAGCGATTATGTAGCGCAGATTTCTTTGCGGGATAAAAATGATCATAGCAAGTATATTGGTAGTGATGAAAATTGGGAGCAAGCGGAAAGAGATATTGTGGAAGCTGTAGAAGAAAAAGGTTTGAAGAATGTGATAATCGAATATGGGGAAGCCGCATTTTATGGCCCGAAATTGGATTTCATGGTGCGTGATGCAATTGGAAGAAAATGGCAGTTAGGAACTATACAGGTGGATTATAATTTACCTGAAAGGTTTGACCTGACTTATATTGGTGAAGATAATGCCAAACACAGGCCTGTAATGATTCATCGGGCGCCATTTGGAAGTTTGGAAAGATTTGTGGCGGTACTTATTGAAAATTGTGCAGGAAAATTTCCAATGTGGCTGGTACCCGTACAGGTAAAAATTTTGCCGATCAGTGATAAATTTCTACCTTATGCAGAAAATGTTTTATCTCAATTAAAAAATAATGATATTCGTGCAGAGATTGATGATAGAAGTGAAAAGATTGGGAAGAAAATAAGGGATACAGAATTGGCAAAGATCCCATTAATGCTTATTATTGGAGAGAAAGAAGTGAATGATCAAAAGGTTTCCGTGAGGCGTCAGGGAAAAGGTGATGAAGGAACAAAAACATTGAATGAAGTAATTGAAAATATTAAAGAAGAAGTGAAAAATAAAAAAGTTTTGAATTAACATCAGAGAATTTTAAATCCATGACAACAACACAATCTTTTAGAATTTATGAAATTCTGCAACGTCATTTTAAAAATAATGACGATGCTAAGATTGTAGTGCAGGAGATCGAACAAATAATAGAGACAAAAATTGACAGTAAATCGGACGTTCTCACAACAAAAGGCGACTTAGCATTGTTAAAAGAAGATATCTTCCTGTTTAAAGAAGATTTTTATAAATTTCAAATCAGCGTAGAGAAAAGATTTAATAATTTAATCATATGGGTTGTAGGCACAGGAATAGCTGCTGTTGGATTAATATTTACAATGATGAAAGTATTCTTAATCAAATAAAACAATTTTTAACCTAAAATCAATTAATGGCATTTCCACCCAGGCCGAGAGGCGCATTTAACCCACGTTTTAAAAAAGAACAACAACAGGAACACCGTACCAACCACATGATAAAAGTACCCAACGTACGATTGGTTGGCGAGAACATTGAAGTAGGAATTTATCCTATTGCCGAAGCTCAAAGAATAGCGAATGACCAAGGACTAGACCTTGTTGAAATTTCACCGCAGGCAGATCCGCCGGTTTGTAAAGTGATAGATTACAATAAATTTCTTTACGAAAAAAAGAAGCGTGAAAAAGATATGAAGGCAAAAAGCAAAGTTTCGGAAGTAAAGGAAATCCGTTTTACGCCCAACACAGATGACCACGATTTTAATTTCAAATCAAAACATGCAGAGAATTTTTTGAAAGATGGCAATAAAGTAAAAGCGTATGTTCAGTTTAAAGGTCGTGCGATTATGTTTAAAGAGAGAGGCGAATTATTATTATTAAAATTTGCTGAAAGACTGGTAGATGTGGGCACATTGGAAAGTATGCCTAAGCTGGAAGGGAAAAGAATGTTTGCCATTTTTGCTCCTAAGAGTCAAAAGAAAAAATAGTTTGAATTTTGACTTAATAAGTAAATTATTATTTTTTAAAATTTCAGGAAATTTTGGGGTTTGCATTTATCGTATAAAACGTTATTGCAATATCAAAATAAAAAATAGCTGGTTTTAAATTATTGCCAGTTTTTTTACCTAAATAATGCGTAATATTACGATTCGTAAAAATTGGTAAATATTCTGTTTGATTTGCTGTCATTAATGTGGATTTTTGTTGATGTTAATAAAAATTAAAAATTATAAAATCATTTATATCTTATGAAACAAGATGATGGAGATGTGATTAAAGTGATGATTGTTGACGATCATGTGCTATACAGGGCTGGCGTAAAAACTGCACTTTCTTCCAAAAAAGATATTAAAGTAATAGCTGAAGCCGACAATGGTTCACACCTTCTGAATATGTTGAAAGGTATTCAACCCGATGTAATCCTTCTTGATATACAAATGCCTATTATGGATGGTATTACCGCTCTGCCGGAAATAAAAAAATTATTCCCTCAGATAAAAGTAATCATGCTTACTTTACTTGATGATCAAAGTGTAATTACCAGGCTGATGGAGTTGGGCGCTAACAGTTACCTCGTAAAAACATCAGATGCAGAAGTGATTTATGAAGCCATTAAAACCTGTCACCAGCAGGAATTTTACTTTAATTCTTTAACTAATAAAGCGCTTTTAAATAACCTGCGTCAAAAAAATGTGGTATCGCCTTTTAAAGTAAACCACGAAGAAGCTACACTCAATGAAAAAGAAATTACCATTTTAAGATTGATGTGTGAAGAAAAAAGTACGCGTGAAATAGCCGAAGCAGTGGATCTCAGTCCGCGCACTATTGAAGCAATACGTGATAAACTAAAAGTAAAAACCGGAACCAAAAGCACTGCGGGACTTATTATGTTTGCGGTAAAAAATAATCTGCTCAACCAGGAAAATTAAAAGCGGTTACTCAATTCATACTATTATTTTTGCTCATTCATTTCTTTAATTATGAATGAGCATTTTTTTATTTACAACAATAAATATTTTGAACAGGATGAGCCGGTGATAAGCCCGGGTAATCGCGGATTGCGTTATGGAGATGGATTGTTTGAAACGATGCGAATGTGTGAGGGAAAAATATGGAATGTTGATTTTCATTTTGAAAGACTTTTTTCTGGAATGAAAACTTTGCAATTTGATATTCCGGAATATTTTTCACCCGATTTTTTTCTTCGTACAGTAAATGAAATTTTATTGAAGAATTCTATTTTTAAAAATGCAAGAATCAGGTTAATGGCTTTTCGTGGTGATGGTGGCATATTTGATAACGAAAACGATTCTCCTAATTACATTATTGAAACATGGCCGCTTACTAATAATAAAAAATTGAATGAAAAAGGATTAATAGTTGATATTTTTCCTGATGGAAGAAAAAGTTGTGATCGCTTTTCAAATTTAAAATCCAATAATTATCTGCCTTCTGTAATGGCCGGATTATTTACAAAAAAAAATAATTTAGATGATGCCATTATTTTGAATACTTATGGCAGGGTTTGTGAAACTGCCATTGCTAATATTTTTATTATAAAAGGTGATAAAATCTATACGCCGCCTTTGTCGGAAGGATGTGTAGCAGGAGTAATGCGAAGATGGATGTTGGAAAAATTTTCTTTAAAAAATTATGTTGTTAAAGAAAGAAGCTTTTCGATGGATGAGGTATTTGATGCGGGTGAAGTTTTTCTAACTAATTCAATTCAGCCGGTAAGATGGGTGAAAAATTTTCGGGAAAAGAATTATGGAAATGAAAGAGTGAGGGAAATTTTTGAGTATGTTTTGAAGAATATTTGAATAAATGTTCAATTTTTCTTTTTATATCTTTGAGAAAAAAGTAAACAATGGAAACTATTTTGATTCGTCCAAAATCTAAAGGCCAAATAAAAGTTTTTGAAGAAATGGCAAAAGCTTTAAAACTTCCTTTTGAGGTAAAAGAAGATAATCCGTATAATCCTGAATTTGTAGCTATGGTTAAGCAAGCGGATAAAGATTTCAAGAGTGGCAAAGGCAAAAAGATAAAATTGGACGATATATGGAAGTGATTTTTATCGGTAAAGCTGAAAAGGATTTAAAGGAATGGAAACATGCAGGCAATGAAACTGTTTTAAAAAGAATTAGAAAATTAATCGAAGAGATTCAACGGGATCCGTATGCAGGCATTGGTAAACCCGAACCATTAAAATATAATCTATCGGGTAAATGGTCAAGGCGAATAACAGAGATAGATAGGATAGTTTATGAAATTGAAGAAGGTAAAATAAAAGTGTATTCACTCAAAGGGCATTATTTGCAGAAGTGATATTTCCTTAATAATTGAGTTTTGAAATCCCAATATGGCTTATATGAATTATACAGAATTCTTTTTATAGAGGTGGAATGGTTATTGATGATACAGCAAACAAACAAATAACCTGGATTTTATAGTCTCTTCGCCGTTGGTCGGACCAGACGGCGGCATTCGTTTCCGAGATAGCAAGTTGAAAGAAAGGAACACCGACACCGGCTTCAATTTAACGACGTACGGTTTTAAAGTATTGGCTGCATTAACTATAATAACCCACGGTTCTGCACGACCTCCTTTAGTGATAACTCTATTAAATGATATGGCTTTATACGGGTAACAATCAACTTTGAAAAATGATTTAGGGGGTTAGGATAGTAAAAAAACATCTATCTTTATTAAAAGTTGGCAAAAGCCCCAAAAATAAATTAATTAAAGAAGCATCGAATACCTTTCATAACATTATGCCTGCATCGGTCAAAGGAAATCCTAAGCCTAAACAGAAAATCTGAAAGGAAGTTTATAAAAATCTTAAAGATTAAAGTTTGTGATAGACAAATTCAAGAGGATAGTTTATTTCATTCTAAAGGTAATATTTGTATTCGCTGTTATATGCTCTATCCCTTTAGGCATATATGATGCTTATATCCAGTGTAGATACCATTTTTCTAACGTAATTCACGACATACTTTTTTGGGTAATCTTTGTACCTTCTGTAATAATAGTCGTAGGATTAGCTGGTTTGCTTATTGAATTTATACAAGGAGAGAATAAAGATAAATAAAATGTCATGGTCTAACTGGTATATAGTTACCTCAGGAGACCAGACGGCGGCAATTTTTCTGTAATTGATCCTAAAAAATTATTTTTACTGTTATAACGGTAGTTTTTAGACAGTCTGACGTTGCCTACAATATTTTCCATGGATTTGAAACAACTTAATTTTGCTAAATTAATAAAGATTTCAGTTGACCAGTTACAACTGCCACAGTTTGTATATAAGTATAGACCACTTAGGATTTGTTAAGAAATAACTAATACAGTTTATGGAATAATTTTATAGTTCCAATCGCCTCTAAAATTATTGGTTATCAAGTTTATTTTTGCCAACTGTTTATCATCAATTTTTATTCCCTTTTCATATACCTTCTTATCCGCTTCGGCTCTTATCGTCAATCCCTTTTGAGTTGTTGTATTTGCTATTAAATTTACAATTACTTCCAGGCTTTCCAAAGGTTTGGCGCGCCAGTTTTTGGTTATGTATGAAAACATCCTATGTTCAATTTTATTCCATTTACTGGTGCCCGGCGGAAAGTGACAAACATGTATTTCCAATCCTATTTCTGTTGCTAATGTTTGTAATTCCTTTTTCCATAACCGGCTTCTTGAACTATTACTTCCTCCGCCATCGGCTGTAACCAGAATTTTTTTTGCAGAAAGATATTGCTCCTTACCCATTTGTTGCCACCAGGTTCTAACACTGTTTACTGCAAATTCTGCTGTGTCTTTACTGAGGCCTACACTTACCCATCCTTCATTTTTGGCAATATCATATACACCATATGGAATAGCTTTTCCAAGTTCTTTATCTATAAAGTCATATACTTTTACTTCAGGAGCATTCCCCTGCTCAAACCAATCTGTGCCAGCATTCTTGAAGTTTCCAATCAACTCTTTCTTTTTACAATCCACAGATATTACCGGTGCATCATCAGCCATAAAAGACAAAGCCGTTTTGTTGATAAACTCAAACTGTTCATTTCTGTCAACATCGCTGCCACCCTCATCGGTTTTCTTGTTTCCCTGCAAACTATAACCCATTGATTTTAATAATTCTCCTACTGTTACATAGCTTATAAAGTACCCTTTTTCCTTTAATGCTTTTTCAATTTTGCGCAGACTTTTGCTGCTCCATAAAAGCACTTTCATTGGATCGCCTCTGGTATGAGGGTTTACGATTGCTTCCAAAGCTTCCATTAGGCCGTCCTGGCTCTCTCTGTGCTGTTTCCGGCCTGCTCCAGGCTTCCTTATTTTCTTTGATGAACTGTCTTCTTCCACCACTTCCCCCAAAGTTAATTCTGCAATTCCTTTATCTATTCTTATCCTACTTACTCCCGCTAACTTCGCCACTCTTTGTTTTCCTCCTCTTCCTAAAAATTGGGCCTCGCTGCCAAGATATAAACGAGCAGCGCGTTCATTCAAATGCGGAAGGATTGTTTTAAATTTTTTTTGTAATACTTCATCGCTAAACATAATATTTAATTTAGCTTCAAATGTACTACTTATTATTTAACACTTACTAACTAAACTGCTCTCTAACTCTAATAGCCTTAGTGCGAGTCTTTCAATCAATTGTTCAACTAACTGAATTTTACCATATATTTTATTACCAGAGAAAATTTTATAAAATTGGTCGATAAAAACAAAAGAATCAATCAGATCACTTAATATTATTATATTTTTATCATGCAAATAATTAATTAAAAAGTCGTAAACGGAGGGGTTCTGATATTCGACAGAAATTTTTCCATTCTTATCTCTATTTGTTTTAATAAAAGTATTTTCCAATTCTCTTATTGATTTTAGAAACTTTATCGAATCGTAGTTTATTAATAACTTATAATTGTTTTTTTGGAAAAACATCTGTACTGCCAATTCTAGATCAGTTAATAGCACTGGCGTTCCTAATGTAGATAATATCAAAAGCACATATTGGGAAAACTTATCCAATGAGTTTTCGAAGCTAAATAACCATACACTTTCCGGATTATCAAATAAGGTTTTAATTACTTTATAAAAATCAACAGGCTTGCAATTATTCCAAATCTTTTGTTTCATGAAAGTTTCGATGATTCTTGGACTATAATTACGATGGGAAATTAAAAGATTATAGTTTTCGTTTTCCAATAAGTTATTTATGTATGCTTCCGGTATTTGACCATAATACAAATGGTTATATAGAATTTTTGCTTTAATAATTTTTGTGTAAGAAGATAAATCAATAATACATTTGGCTATCTCAATATTATTAATTTTAAACGCTTCATAAACTTCCTTGGCTTGATTCAGAATATATTCCCTTGTGACAAGAAACAATACTTTGTCAGGAGAATTTTTTATTTTGTTGATAAATTTAATAATCTTATCATCATTCTTTTGTAAGTCTTTTGCATCGAAAAAGTTTTTGCCCAAAAAATCATCAAATAAAAAAATTTGCTTTTTGTCTTCTTTAAAGTAAGTATACCCATCATCTATTTTGTCACTCAGATAAATAAATTCCTCGTAACCATTTGAAAGTAAATAGAAAGTTAGAATTCTGGATAATGTTGTTTTCCCAATTCCTGGTATTCCGGAGATTATGATATATCTATGTGTATTCAAAATATTTATCGCTTCATCAAAGCTTGGATTTTGAACATATAATTTAATTTGGTTATTAATTTCTTCTAATTCAAACTGAGATTGATTATATATTCTGCTATGAAGAACTTTTTCTAAAATGGTAGTGCTTGTTATCCATAACTTATAGTATTTCTCTTCAATTTTCTTATTTTGGGATAGGATGTTTAATAGATCCTCCTTTCCATAAATATCTTCAGTAGATTTGATAAAGGGTGTGAAAAGAGATTTTATTGTTTCTTTGTTTTGAGGCGATAACCCAACACTAGTAGTTATGATGTATTGGTCGGGATATAGTTTTTCTACTTTGAAAACTTCTTTTTTTAGATTATCAATTAGCGAACTGAAATTTTTATATCTCTTAGCCTGAATTATTGCTTTTAGCTTTTTTGCATTGGTGAATCTTAAGTCGATTCCACCATCTCTTCCTGTTTTAAAAGATTCAATATATGTGTTTAATCTAGCTTGTAAAATGTCTCTACTGAATTCTTCAAATTCGTTAGGTGAAAAAATATTTAAATCGTATTGATGCATTCACTGATAAAATTTCTGCTTAAAGGGTCTATTTGTATAAAAGATACACTTCTGGTTTATATTTTTTTATATTGAAATTAATGGTACAAAAGCCTTCCTCTTCACCTAATTCTCATTCTTACGTTTAATCTTGGGTCTCAAGGATTTAATAATTTTATAAATGTCCGCATTAAATTTATTGAGTCACTTAGCTGATCAAATGTATATCTTGCATTGGTTGTATTTTCTGGGTGGTGAATTTGGTGTCTTATATAATCAGTTAGTATTATTTGTTCCTCTAATATTCTGCCGCCTTTTAGAAGTTTGTTATATGCCCTAGTTGGTTTTCCGTTTCTGTAATTTCCTAATTCTCCTTCTAACTCAATATAGCCGTATAATTCATTATGATACTCCTCGCTGATTTCCGAAAAAGCTAAGAAATTAACTTCGTTTAAAGATGGATACGGTAATTGATTTGGCAAAACATTTTCAACGCTCTTACCATTATTGCTTGCTTTTATTAATCGTAAATGTTCAAACTTTAATTCTTTAACTAAAGTCGCACTATGTGTCGTAATTAATACTTGGGTATTTGCCGTAGTTGAGAGCGTTAAAAATGCCGAAATAAGTTTTTTCTGATGCTCTGTGTGTTGAGATGTTTCAGGTTCTTCAATTGCGTAAACTATACTTGGAATATTTTCTGCCATTTTCCTTCTTTCCGCTTCTGCTCTAAAAAAGTTTAGTAAAATAAGTCTCTTTACGCCACTACCTCTTTTGTTAATTGGAATGTTTTCATCTCCGCAAATCGAGACATTCTTAAAAACGTCAGCCCATTTCAAACTCTCGGTAGGTCGGATTATTGGGTTCAGGCTATTTGCAATTTCAGGGTTCATTTCTCTAATTTTCTCGAGGGTTCTGTCCGAAACTTCTTTTAGTTTGTTTTCAACTTCTGTTGCAATCTCACTGAACTTTTGTTTTAATTCATTGTCGCTTAAGATTTGTCTTACAGCTTCTTTTAAAGGGTCTTGTACCTCGCTATCTCCATCACTATTTTTTCTATCAGATTGAAACAATGAGTAAAGCGGTAAGTAATTCTGTAACTTATCGCAAATTGATTTTGTATCGCCTTTTGAAACATCAATTTCTATGTCAGTTAATTCAAGATCTGAATTAAAATGATTCCAAATGGCAGTCCTCATTATCGCATTTCTGTTACGGTCTTCACATTCAATACCGTGGTTTTTAATAATTGTCCGCAAATCAGAATCTTTCTTTTGAAGTAAGTCTTTGCAGTTAGTATTTGAAGGATGATGTGCCCTCACAAATACTTTCTCTTTTCCTGCATTTGGATATTTCTTAATAATCTCTAATTGATTGTCAGAATTTAATAAATATTCAGCGCGTAAAGTCGTTTCATTGGTACTATCTATTACTATTTCACTAGGTAATTCTTCAAAACAAACCGATATTACGATTTCATTTTCGTTTTCCAAAATTGCTTGCTTGTTAATATCATCTTTGTCAAGCTTTATTACGCCTTTACTTTCATTGAAGAAGATATCTAACGCTTCTAAAACTGTTGACTTACCAATGTCGTTTTTTCCTACAAACGCCGTCAAGTCCCCGAATTCGATTTCAACTTCATCTCTATATCCTCTAAAATTCTTGATTTTTATTTTTTTTATTTTCATGTGCAGTGTTTAATATTTTATATTTTTTTTTGATGTACTTTTCATTAACATAAATAATTGGTCATCAGATAACAATGGCAATCGAAACAAATTTTAATCTATTGAATACCTAATAACTCATGCCGTTGCATTTAGGATGAATCCGACAAACCAACAAATTCCCTCTATTTTTATTTTGATCAACAGTTAGTTTTTAATCGTGAGAATCTCAACAAGCCTTCAAGGTAATTATTTCTAATAATACAACTGTAATAAAAAATGTACACAGCCTGTTGATAATTTAATTAGTTAAGAAGATGAAGCTATTCAAATTAATTTGAAGTAAGATTAATGAAAAAATACAGTTTGCTGTTGCTGAATAATCGCTTCTGCTTTTTCTTTGGTTGGGTACGTTTGATTATTTAAAGTGAAAAATCTTTATTTTTTTTCCATACTGAATCAACAAACCAATGGCGGGAATCATAAAAGTTTGCACGTGATTGTTCCATATTGCTTTCATATATCTTGTTTTACCGGTGATTTAGATTTCAACTTTCACATAATCGTTTCATTACATCCGTAATAGTCATTGTCTATTACCTGGTAGCCAGGAGCATCGTGTGTCATAAATCGTTCCAATTATTCAGTAAAATTAAAAAATGCTTAACTAAGCCTTAGTCGCCTTAATTTTATCATCCTGACATTTTTGTTCAATTTTTTTAGATTTTTTTTTCTCCTCCGCATTTTTGGATTTTTTTTGAATTGCCTGCCAGAATATTTTTAGCATTTGTTAATTTGTATTTAAGTATTTTCTTAAATAATTAATTAATTATTATTTTTGTCAAAAATTAAAAAGATTATGAACACTTGTATTCGTTTATATGCTGACCCGGTTCAGATAAAATCCTGTAAGGATAAATTAAAAAATGCGACTAATGCTTTTAACACTATGTCTTCCGTGTTGTCATTAGCCGGAAATGAAGTAAGGCTTAAGATCCTTTACCTGCTTGAAGAGGAAAAAGAATTATGTCCCTGCGATTTGAGTGATATACTCGGTATGAGTATCCCCGCAATTTCGCAACACTTACGCAAAATGAAAGATGGTGGCATCATTCAGTTCCGTAAAGAAGGACAGACTATTTATTATTCACTGAAACCGGAACATTTAAAAATGCATCGCTCTTTGTTTAAATATGTAAATCAGTTGAATGCAAAAATGGAATTAATATGAATCAACAAAATCCTTCTGCAAAAGCAGGAAAACCATCTAAAGGAATTTTAGGAGCCGGGTTATTAACCGCTTTTGCAGCGTCCTTATGTTGCATTACACCGGTACTGGCTTTGTTCAGCGGCGCCACCGGCATTGCTTCCGCCTTTTCGTGGATGGAACCTTACCGCCCATACTTAATCGGGATCACCATTGCAGTGTTGGCGTTTGCGTGGTATCAGAAGTTAAAACCTAAGAAAGAAGCGGAAATAGATTGTGCCTGCGAAGAAGGCAAACCTTCTTTCTGGCAAAGCAAAAAATTTCTTGCTATCGTTACCATATTGGCGTTTTTGCTGATGGCTTTTCCTTTTTATTCAAACATTTTTTTTCCGAAAACCTCCGCAACGCAAGTAATGGTAGTTGATAAAAATAACCTACAGCAGGTAAAACTCAATATTACAGGAATGGATTGCCAGGCGTGTTCAAAAACCATCAACCTTGCCCTTTCAAGAGTACCCGGCGTTTTGAAATATAACACAGATTACCAACAGGGCAGCAGCACCGTAATGTTTGACCAATCAAAGACCACCCAACAGGCTATTGTAAAAACAGTAAACGAAACAGGATACACTGTTGCGGGCATCACAAAAGAAAAGCAGTAAATAATTAATCTTTAATTTTTTAAAAAAATAATCATGAAAAAAGTTTTGATTTTTTTAGGCCTCATAGCCATAGTTGCCATCGCAGGCACAGTAGGAAACTGCACCAGCGGAATTTGCGCAGCGCCAAATGCAACAGCAAAAAATAATAGTACAGTACCTGGCTACTTTATTCCGGCCAATATGGATAATCCTAAAACGGTACAACTTAAAATTACGGGTATGGATTGTGCAATGTGTACCAACGCCATCCACAAGAAGCTATCACAAACTAACGGGATTATTAAAGATGGTATTTCCTACGAGAATGGATCTGCAGTTATCACCTACGATCCGGCAAAAATTACTGTAGAAAAAATTATTAAGATAATCAAAGATGAAGGATATAAGGCGACCATAGTAAAAGAAAAGAATGCTCAAAAAGCCTGAGAATTGAGCCAGGAGTTTTTATAAAGTATAAATAAAAAATCATGCAGGAAATTAAAGATCAGATAAAAGAAGGTTCAACCAAATTCGGTTTAACCATCAGTGGAATGACCTGTAGCCATTGCGCATTAGCCATAGAAAAAATAGTAAAAAGAAATAAGGGTATTAAGAATGTGGATATCAATTTTAAAAACGGGACAGGCGAAATAGAATTTGACCCCGCAGATAGTAGCAAAGATCAAATTATCCAATCCATCAACAGATCAAAATCTTACCAGGCAAAACAGAACGATGCGGATGCTAAAGAAAATGGCGCCAGCCACTATTTTGATCTAATTATTGTTGGTGGTGGTTCGGCGGCTTTTTCCGCAGCTATCACAGCAGAAGATCTTGGGCTTTCTACGCTAATGGTAAATGCAGGATTGCCTTTTGGAGGCACCTGCGTAAATGTAGGTTGTGTGCCTTCCAAAACGCTTATCCGTGCTGCTGAAACAGCCTACCATGCCACACATTCCAACTTTGCCGGTATCAAGCCAAAAGGCGTTGATATTGATTTTGCACAGGTGATAAAAGATAAAAAACAATTGGTAAAAACCCTTCAGCAAAAAAAATACATGGACGTGGTAAGCGATTTCGAATATCTTCAAATGGTTGAGGGCCGTGCTGAATTTGTGGATGATAAAACTATTTTGGTTAATGGTAAAGATAAATATACTGCCATAAAATTTATCATAGCCACCGGCGCCACTACTAATATCCCGGATATTGAAGGGCTGAAAGATATTGGTTACCTCATCAATGTTTCCTTATTTGATTTGGAAGAACAGCCGCAAAGTATCACCATCATGGGCGCTGGATATATTGGTTTGGAAATTGCAATGGCCTATAACCGCCTTGGCACTAAAGTGCGCATCATAGAATTTACAGATAGAGTTTTACGTAGCCAAACACCTGACATCAGCGAAGAAATAGAAATGCACATGAAAAATGAAGGCATTGAGATATTGCCCAACTTTCGTGCAGTTAAATTTGAAAAATCGGGCACCGATACTATTATTCATTGCAAATGCCCGGATGGTTCATTTACCAAATTGATTGAACCAGGAAAGGTAGTTGTGGCAACCGGTACAAAAGCCAACACACAAAAACTGGGAGTGGATAAAATTGGCTTACAACTCACCAGGAACGGGCATATACAGGTGAATGATTTAATGGAAACCAACCTGCAAAATATCTATGCAGTTGGTGATGTCGCTAATACACCTTCCTATGTTTATACAGCCGCTTATGAAGGAAAAATTGCGGTTAATAATGCCTTCACTGGTTCAGAATTAAAAACAGATTATTCATCATTACCCTGGGTAGTATTTACAGATCCACAGATAGCAGGTGCTGGTTTGGATGAAGCTCAGGCCGCTGCACAGAATATCCCTTTTGAAGTATCCAAACTTACCTTGGATAATGTTCCCCGGTCTGTCGTAGCTAACGATACAAGAGGTTTCATCAAATTGATTCGTAACACAGAAACAGATAAATTAATAGGTGCGAGGGTGGTAGCGCCCGAAGGTGGCGAACTAATTGAATTGTTGAGCATGGCCATTCAACACAAAACCACAATTAAAGAATTGGCAGAAAACTTGTACCCTTATCTCACATTAGGTGAAGGGATAAAATTAGCTGCAATTACTTTTGGCAAAGAAGTGGAAAAATTGAGTTGCTGCGCAAGCTGATAAAATCAAAAATAGCTTTTGGTTCTATTATTGAGGTAATATTTTTTTAAAATTAAATAAATTAAAATGGAAAAGTTTGATGTAATCGTAATCGGTACCGGTTCAGGAAGTGGTGTTGCAAAGCGTTGCGCCGCAGCAGGAAAAAAAACGGCAATTATAGACAATCAACCTTTTAGTGGCACCTGCGCTTTAAGAGGTTGCGATCCTAAAAAAGTGTTGGTAGGAATTGCTCATGCATTATCGTTGAATCAACAATTGCAGGGAAAAGGCATCGCAACTATTGCAGCACATTCATGGAAAGATGCCATGCAGTTTAAAACGACTTTCACAGAACCTAAAATACCCAAAGCCGAAGCCGGATTAAAAGAAGCAGGCGTTGCAACGTATCATGGCAGGGCAAAATTTATTGCTGAAAATACATTGCAGGTAAATGAAGAAATTTTATATGCTGAAAAGTTTGTGATTGCCAACGGAGCCGCGCCCACAAAGCTTTCCATACCCGGCGAAGATTTACTGATTGACAGCACCGCTTTTTTAGAACTGGAAGAATTACCGAAAGATATTTTACTGGTAGGCGGTGGATTTATTGCTTTTGAATTTGCACATATCGTTTCGCGGTTTGGGGTAAAAGCAACCATTGTTCATCGCGGTGAAAGGCCTTTAAAAAACTTTGATGCGGACCTCGTTAAACTTCTAGTGAAAGCCAGTGAAAAGTTGGGCATTCAGATTGTTTTAAATGCAGAGGTAAAAAGTATAACCAAAGAAAATAACCGCTTCATCGTTCATACCACGCAGAATGGAAAAGAACTTAATTTTTCAACTTCCCTGGCGGTGCATGCTGCCGGAAGAACCCCTGATATATTTGATATGGGTTTGGAAAAGATGCATGTTTCTTTTGATAAAAAAGGAGTAGCCGTGAATGATTATATGCAAAGTGTATCGAATGAAAATGTATATTCCTGTGGAGATGCCAATGATAAAGGATTGCCCTTAACGCCTGTAGCCGCAAAAGAAGGAATCATACTTGCCGGAAATTTATTAAAAGGGAATCATAAAAAAATTGAGTATGGCCACATTCCTTCCAATGTCTTTACCATACCGGCGCTTAGCACAGTCGGGCTCACGGAAGGCCAGGCAAAAAATAAAAATTTAAATTACAACGTACACTTTAAAGAAACCACAAAATGGTTTTCTTCCCGGCGGCTCAATGAGCCGGTTTCCGGTTTTAAAGTATTGGTTGATAAAGAAACAGATCTTATTATCGGCGCACATCTTTTAGGCCCTAATGCCGAAGAAACCATTAATATTTTTACCCTCGCAATGAATGCCGGAATCACAGCAAGTGTTTTGAGGAAAACCATTTTTTCTTATCCGACAAATGCTTCGGATGTGGTGCACATGGTATAACCAACAAAGTAAAGAGCCTGACAGCACCCTGTAACTGCTTTCCGAACGGGAATTGTTTATGGTTTTCTTTTAGACGTTGATTTATTTGGTCTTCACTTAATCATTATGCTTTAGCGTAAATACAACCGGCTTAATTTTAAATCATCTAAATGCCCGCGATAATGGAGCGTTTTATTACCAAATAAAAATACCCAATAAAAGTTGGTTTACTGCATCTTTCAATAGTTTATGCCGTTGGTGAGACCAGACACAATTCCCAAATGAAGATCTTCGAAAAAAAACGGAACACCCACAGAGGCTAAGACAAAGTTTTTTCAGCCCGTACTCGCCATTGAGCCAAACGCCTGTTACCGCAAGTGCTTCCTTGTTTGCCGTGGTTTGTCGGTCTATTTGATGTTGTTTCTCTCTTAGTTTTTCTGTCGTGCGGTGGGGCATTTTTTAAAATTTCTTTTTCACTTGCGTTGGCTTTGCAAGCTCTTTGACAAAGCTTTGGTTCTGCGCTTGGGCTTGTGTGGCTTTGGCAATGTGCTTGCAAAATGTTAGGCTTACTTCTAATTTCTACCATTCATCTTCATCAGTTTGGTTAATCTCTACAGTCGAAGCCATTGCCTTATACCGTTTAAAAACATCCAGACTGTTTTTGATTGCATGGTATTCTTCGTGGTCTCTGAGTTCTTCATCAATTATATCAAAAACCTTATAGTTTGAAATTACAAAACATTTTTTAATGGCTCTTGTTATGGCAACATTTAATCGGTTGGGGCTGTAAAAAAAGTCCAGTCGCCTCATTGATTCCAAAGGATGAGAATTGGCAAAACTGTAGATAATATAATTTCTTTCTTGCCCTTGCATACCGTCAACCGTGTCAACTAACAATATATCAAAAGGCTTGATTATAGATTTTGGCAGCACTTTTTTTACCTCCTTTTTGATTTCTCTCACTTGTGCTCTGAAAGGTGACATAATACCAATGTCTTTGATGTTTACACCGTTTTGTAAAAGATCGGAAACCAATTCTGCAACAAGTTTCGCTTCGTGTGGAGAACGACCATTTGCATCAAAAACATTATGCAGAATAAGTTTATGAGGTTCGCTGTTTAAAATTTCAGGATGATGATTACCTTGATATCTTGCATTATCTTCCTGCGTTGTAGTTGCTGATTGAAGCAAATTGTCATAAAACAAAGTGTTTGGAATTTTTATCAGAGACTTATTCAGACGATAGGAAGTGTTTAGAAGCGTAATATCATTAGGATAAATTCGTGCTAATCTGCTAAAAATAGATTCAGCAAACATTTTATTGTTTGAACCTTTAGGAATGATAGGATCAAGTTGCTTATGGTCTCCAACAAAAATGTATTTCCCCGTTCTGCACATTGCTGCAATGGACAATGGAATACTTAATTGTGCCGATTCATCAATAATGCATACATCGAACTTCCAACCATCCAATTTTTTACTACCCGGATAGCATAGTGAATAAGCTGTTGAGCCAATTGCAATTCCTTTTTGACTGTAATTAGCATTGTTTAAATAACCAGCGTAAGTTACCCTTGATTTCTTTCCTACAAAAGGGTTCTCTTGCACTTCCTTGTTGCTCGCGTTTTCTCCAATCTTGATGACTTTTGTGTTGTCTTTAATTTTTGATGCAACAGCATTTAAACAGTTATTGATTGCAGTATGTGTTGGTGCAGTTACGAAAACCTTTAATCCAGAATCAACAAGATGTTTTACGATATTACCAATGGTTTCTGTTTTTCCTGTACCGGGAGGACCTTGTATAACGCAGAAGTCACTTGCATTAATAGCTTTGAGGTAAGCTTTGTTTTGAGAGGCATTTAAGTATCCTACTTCTTGTGAAAATTCTTGATAGGTGTTCTTTGTTCTGCCATTGAGGAAATTTTCAATTTTGATAAGGGTGGCCTGATTGTTTTTTAATACCTCCGCAGCAGTTAAAAGAAGTTTTGTACTTATATCGGTATTGATTGCATTTATCTCCCAGTTGTTTCTTGGATAATTACTACTATCAATATTGGGGTACAAGTTGTTAGGATAATAGCTTTTGTGGGTCAAAATGAAATTTTCTGTACTATCCTCTTCTATATCCATTTCGAAGTGATTAGAACCATTGCTCAGAATAACTGAATTGCCTTCTTTAAATTTTGAGATATTATTGTCGCAGAATATTTTTATCGTCAGGATGTATTTATTTGATCCGGATAGCGAACTACACCATCGATTCGGCAAATCATCGTAAAACTCCATTTCAACCCTTAGGTTAGTCATTGTTACTCCTTTGGCAACTCTTTCATCTAAGGGTAATTTCTTTTGCTCCTCAAAATCTTTAAGATTTTTAGCAAATTCAATGTCAATTGCTGCATGAAATTCTTTTAGTACGTCCATTTTATATTTTTACTTTAAGTGAGTTTAAAATAATGCTGGCTTCTCTCTTCATTGTAGGAACATTCACAATATGGTAGTCCGAATAGTTTTCGTGCAAAACGACCAACTTCATTGAGGATATTTTAATTTCATATTCTGTTTCAGCTATGTGCTTGTAAATGTTCTGTTGAAGACAGTATCTGTTGAAACTTGAATTATCCAAAGTGTTTAATTCAGATAAGGCATAACCATATCCGAAAATTCTCGGTCGTCCATCAATGATTAGTTTCTTGCTTCTTTTCCAGTCGAGCATTACATATTCGTCATTGCTTTCTTTTTTGAAAAGACAGTCAATTGTTCCTGCAACATTATACTTATCCGAGAAAATCATTTTTTCAGCATCAAAGAATACAAGGTTTCTTTCCTTTATTTCTTTGTTGTAAAAACCAAGAAACAACTCAAACTCTTTTGAATCTGAATCAAACTCAGATTTCTTTAGGAAGTTTTCGATTTGATTATGCAAGAATGTTCCCTTCTCGGCAGCTTCATCCCGCATTAGAAGGTATTCATCCAATACATCTTCCTCTGTTCTATTTTCCTCTTCCGCTTTTCTTTCAATGTATCTCTTTAAATCAAAAGGAAAAAAACGTTCAATTAAAGTAGTTACAGAAATATATTCGGAATTTCCTGTTTCATCTTTTGCATAAACATGAGATTTTTCGTCAAAGCCAAGACTTGTATTCCAATCGCTAAAAGTCAGTCTTTTAGTTCTTTGAATTACACGTTCGATGCTTTCGCTTTCGGCTGTGTCAATTTCAATTTCCTTGTAGCTGTATTGTTTTTGGAATCTTTCAATCCCAAGATAATTTTCTCGGTAATAAATTTTTTGCCATTGAATACACTGGTTATAGTCCCACTGACTTTCCTTTTCACAATTTACATTATTAACAAAGGCTCGATTGTATAAGGAATGAAGAACATTTTTTATGTAATCAATGCACTCGTATGCTTCACAATGCACTTGCTTTTCAGTAAATCGAATAACAATCCATCCGCTTTCAGTAAAAAACAAATCCCTGATATTGTCCTGTTTAACCTCATCTTCAGGATTTATGTAGTGTGTCGGATATCGGTAATAACCGTCATAAGGTTCATCAATTTCAATATCTATATAGAGGTTTAAGTTCTCATCAAACAAGACAATGTCTGGTTCATACGGCTTATTGAAATTTGGTATTACCATATGAACATTGTTGGTTAATTCAATGTCAGTTATATTCTGTTTGAGTTGGTTGAAAAAGTCGTTTTCTTTATATCCCTTTTGATTAGTACGCCCTGCTCTTGGAAGTTTTAGAATTGTGTTTTGTTTGGGCATTTTAACTACAGGATAGAGGTATTGTTCCTCTTGTGTAAAATGACTATTAGGGTTAAATAATATTTTTAAGTCGTCTGTTTGCTTTTCATTCGGTTCCGACTTAATTATTTGTTTTATGAATTCTCTCGGTCTTTCTTCGTCCTGTCGAGGTGTTTTTTTATCAGATGGTGGTTGTTTCCTTTCCTTAGGTTGTTGCTTTTTATGTTCTTCTTCAGTCGATTTATTTACAGGACTGGTTGTTTTGTTTTCGTTTTCTTTTTTTTCATAAACTTCTACCGGCTCCTCTACAATTGGTTGAACCTTCTGTTTGTCAACTTCTTTTAGTTTTTTCTTTGATAGTTTGTGTTTTGCCCAATCTTGTTTTATCTCGTTAAAAAACTCACTCTTTTTGTCTTTAGTTAGCTCAGCAGGTGACTTAACGCCATAAAGACTCATCTTCTCTAAAAAGAAGGCTCTATAGTCTTTCTGAAGTTCAGATAGCTTTCTCTCGTTCATAGGACTTTGACTTTTGAGATAAGTTGTTTATTTAAAACGGAGTCCTTTGGGGCGTGGGCAAAAAAACGGCTCTTTTGGTTTTGCGAAGCGTTGGCTTTGTGTGTCAGGGCAAAACCAAATGTGTCGTTTGTGAGGCTGGCTAAAAGAAATTTTAAAAAATGCGAAGGGTTGGCTTTTTCTTCTGTCACCTGTCCTAATAGCAAAACACGGGCAGTTTGAAAGTCTGTCCGCTTGGTCGATATTGTCTGTATGTCGTGTCCATTCTCAATCATTGTCTTGCTGTGTGGTCTGTCTTTTTAGCATTGCCGGTAACGCTTGTATTTATGTTCTAAGATGTGTAATAGTACAAAAAAAAGCGACTATCCATTCTCAGCTATTAAACGTTATACTTTTTGTATTGCTATTAGCACAATCCAATCCTTCAAAAATTATAATAGGTTACTTTCTTCTCCAAAACATCCCACCCAGTAAACCAACAAATTCCCCCAATTCCTATTTTAATCAACCGTTAGTTTTCAATCGCAAGGAGCTCAATAAACTTCAAGGTAATTATTTCTAATAATACAACTGTAATAAAAAAATGTACACAGCATGTTGATAATTTGCGCAGGCTTTATTGTAAGTTTCTTTCTACCCGGTGTCTTTACTTCCGGCCTCGTACTGTTGGCGTCCCCGCCAACAGTTTCTTTAATGTTTGAAATTAAAAATCCTGAACAGGATTTGCTGTGAGTAAATAATTTGTAAGTGAGCCACGGCTAAAAGCTGATTCCGGATGAAGCAAACCTTATTGTTGGCGGGGACGCCAACAACTGCATGAGTTACTTTAAATATTCAAACCATCTCTTTTTCTGAATAATCAACAGAAAATGAAAACAGCAAATACATTTATTTGTTGTTAACTGTATCAGCTACCAAATAAAATTGTTAAAAGGAAAAATCATCATCTTTTAGTGAAATATCATCATTGATCCAGCTTCGCCGGTGTTTCAAATTTGCATAAGAATTATAACAAACCAATTATGCAATTCGAAATACCAAAAAAAGAAGCAGTCTCATCCGGAAATAAAGAAATTTTTGACAGCCTGGAGCAATCATTAGGCGCTGTTCCCAATCTCTATGCGGTAATGGCTTATTCACGCAATGGCTTAACCAGGTACCTCACCTTTCATAACAGCGCGTCTTCTTTAAACATTAAGGAGAAAACAATTGTAAACCTGGTAGTAAGTGAGTTGAATAACTGTACCTATTGCGTGAGTGACCAAAAATACATCGCAAAGATGAATGACTTTTCTGACGAAGAAATTTTACAAATACGCAACGGAAATGCAAACAAACTAAAATGGAATGCTTTGGCATTATTGGTAAAAACCATCATAGAGAATAAAGGAGTTGTGGATGATGACGTATTGGAAAAGTTTTTTGAAGCAGGCTATGATAAAGAAAACTTAGTGGATGTGGTGATGCAGGTGAGCGATACGATTGCAAGCAATTATCTGTGGAATTTATCCAATGTTCCGGTGGATTTTCCTTTAGCCCCTGAGATGGATAAAGAAATGCAAATGATAAAAAAGAAATAGCAAAACGCAAATAGCAAAAATCAAAAAATAAAAAGAAACAATCATTAACAAATTAAAAAACAAAAAAATGAAAAAAGTAATCATTAAAAATTGGCTGTACGCAGCCGCATTTGTACCAATGGCATTTGTGTCATGCAAAAAAAATTACTACCCGATGCCAGCAAGCGGCCATACTATCACGGTAGAAAATGTATTGCAATCACAACCTCTTGTCGAGTCAGGCACATTTCAAGGGCCCAATAAAGTTATCCTTCCGGGCGAATCATCTTCCTTTACGTTCTCTGCGGCAAAAGGCCAGGCTGTTACGTTTGCCACCATGTATGGTTGGTCCAACGATTTGTTCTTTGCTCCGGCAAATCCCGGCATCATGTTATACGATGCAAACGGCGCCCCTATCCAGGGAGATGTATCATCTCAAATCAAACTATGGGATAATGGAACTCGTATTAATCAACAACCCGGCGCCAATGTACAACACCCCGGCACACCTGAAACTACACCGTTAAATATAACAGAAGTGAATGGCAAAGATGCGCAGGGAAACAGTTACCTGGCGGCGTCTTCTTTAATGCATGCATCTCTTAAGTACAATGGCAATTCCATGTTTACCCTCACTATTGAAAATGTTTCAGGCGGCACTGCCAATGAAACTCCCTTCAGTCCTGGTGTGTGGGCAATATCTTATGTAGTGGGTGGTAAAATGCTGATGCCAAATCCTATCTACGAAGCAGGAAAACCCAGTGCAAACGGATTAACCAACATTGCAGAGATGGGAAATATTACCAACTTAAACACCTATCTCAATGGTATTACCGGAATCTTTACTCCTTTATCTCCCGTATTATTGGTGATATATAATGGAATCAGCAATCCGATTTTCAAAACCGGTGAAACAGATGAAGGGCATGGCTTAACCAATATCGCCCAGATGGGAGATGCAAGCCACCTTGCCGATTATCTGAAAACTGTAAAGGGTGTGAAAAGTGTGTACCTTTTACCCGCAGCTAATTCTACCGTACTGCTTCCTGAAATGAACGGGCAGCCCGGCAGCAGTGTATCACAAAAAGTATCTCTTGGCAGTGGTGATAAGATAGCGATTGCTACAATGTATGGATTATCCAATGACTGGTTCTTTGCCGGCGAAAGTGGAATGAACACTACACACAATGGTGGCTTATACTTTCAGGTTGGTTTGTATGATGACGGAACGGCGGTGAATGAATTTCCCGGAGCCGGTAACAGGCAGGCTGCCTTTGGAGGCACTCCTCTACCGGAAAACAAACCGATTACCGAAGTGCCGAATCCCAACGCTTTTACCACACTTCCAGATATCAGCGATATCGTAAAAGTTACGATTCAATAATTTCTTTAAGATGCAACGGCCTAAACCGTTGCATCTTTTCCAAAAAATAATTTAAGGATAGCGGTATGCATAAGTTTTCACTATCCGAGGTCTTGTCAGAAAACGAATCTTAAAATTTTATTCAAATGAAGGTACTTTCAAAAATAGCATCACAACAGGTATTACTACTGGCCTTGACGGAAATCTGCGTATCATTCCTGGAACAGTGGATATGACGCGTATGAATTCAGCAGGGGAGTTTTATCTTTGAAACTGTTTAGTTTGGAAGCAAAGCCTGGTTAAAATTGAATAAATAAATCCAGGGTACTTTAGTAACAAGGTTCAACTTATCTCAATTTAAAAACATGTATCACGAATTTATAGAGAAGGCAACCCACGGTCGTTTTATCCTGCATATCAACGATGATATGTTTAAAGGATTGGGTATGAAAAGTAATTCCCGGGAACCTATCAATACTTTTGTCTTTAATAAAGGAGAGGAACAGGAAGTAACGATTGATGGCGTAAAATACAAGATGCCGGCTCAATCGGTTCTTCCATTAGTTTTTACGCAACACTTTAATTTCTCAAGGCCGGAAACATTGGTAGCCTGGCAGTTTAATCGTGATTTTTATTGCATTGTAAATCATGATAAAGAAGTAGGCTGTGTGGGTTTTTTGTTTTATGGCATCCACCACCCGATGTTTGTTTCCTTATGTAAAGAGGAGATGGACGACCTGGTGAATATTGAAAAAGTTTTTTCACAGGAAATTATTTTGGAGGATAATTTTCAAGGTGAAATGCTCCGGTCTTTATTAAAAAGACTGATTATTAAAGTTACCCGCATCGCCAAAAAGCAATCCAATGCCTACAATAAATATGGTGAAGAAAAGATGGATTTGGTGCGTCATTTTTCCCTGTTACTCGAAGGGAATTTTAAGAAAGAGCATGAAGTAAAATTTTATGCAGCGGCACTGAACAAGTCTCCTAAAACCCTTTGTAATTTCTTTGCATTGTGCAATGAATCATCTCCTTTAAAGTTGATTCACGCCAGGATAACACTGGAGGCTAAACGTTATTTGCATTATACTGACAAAACAGCCAAAGAGATTGCTTACGAATTAGGATTTGAGAATCCGGAGCATTTCAGCCGTTTTTTTAAGAACAGTACAGGGAAGAGCATTTCTACTTTTCGCGATGAGGACAGGAATGTGGTGGCAGCAGTTAATAATTAAAAATAAAAAAAGTGGATAAAAGTTCGTTTACTACCATCATAGCGGAACGATTTTTCGTAATAGCCTAAAAGCCATCAGTCATACTTACCAAAGAATTATACTGTTTCTGCGATGTATGCATTACAATCTTAGTTTCGTAAAATTCAATTCTTGCCTTCTCCATCAAAATAAGAATCAGTGTTATTTATCTACCTACCGGTAGGCAGGTTGCTTTACTGTATGTTAACTTATATCTGACACTGTAAAAGGAGCTTTAAATTTGTAGCTCCTAAAAAAATCTTTTTATGCAAATAATACAAACTATTCAAAACCGGATTTACGAAATAAGAGGTGAAAGAGTAATGTTAAATAGGGATTTAGCGGCCTTGTACGAAGCAGAAACCAAATTTTTAAACCTTGCCGTAAAAAGGAACCTTAAGCGGTTTCCTAAAGATTCGTTTCTTTCACTTCAAAGACAAGATTGATTGAACATTATGAAAAAACTTTAGGTGCGACACATGTTGGCGGACATAAAATGATAATCTTTCCACAAGAAGCACTTAAACTAATTAAAAAATATTTTCCAACTTAAATTATAAAGACAATGGGATACATAAAAGAACCAGAAGGCATTGACTTCGTAGTTGACCCAACACCGTTGACAGCAGCAGACAGAAAAAAAATTAGTGAGATAATTACTCATTACAAAGCAACAGGTAAAAAAATACCGCTGCAGAAATCAGCGACAAAAACCCGTTTGACAAGTACAGGCAGGAAAAAGGCGTTGGCGTAATCTAACTTACAGGCACTCTGACGACAAGCCGTACGCCGTTA
>DASSHD010000538.1:0-7012 GCA_035693085.1 Hanamia sp.
AGTCCGATAATAGCTACTAAAGAAATAATAAAAGCTTCCAGCGTGCGCATTCCATGATTGAGCAAAAGAAGTAGCAGCAAAGTATCCAAAGCAGTAAGACAAATTCCCCATACCAATGGAAGTCCAAATAATAGATTTAGACCAATAGCCATACCTACAATTTCGGCGAGATCACATGCAGCAATAGCTATCTCTGCCAGGATATATAAAGGAATATTTGCCCATTGAGGATATTCATTTTTAGAAGCCTGTGCGAGGTCAAGCCCCCTTACAATTCCCAGCCTGGCGCTGAGGCTCTGCAAAAGTATTGCTATCAGATTTGACATGAGAAGAATCCAAATCAATTTATAACCAAAAGCAGAACCTCCTGCAATATCAGTAGCCCAGTTACCGGGGTCCATATATCCAACACTCACAAGATAAGCCGGGCCAAGAAAAGCCATTATCTGCCGCCAGCCTTTTTTTTGGGTTATTACAGATGAGTGTACTTCACTTAATGAATGTGAATCTGATTTTTTTATTAGGCTCATAATATGTCTTTATCCATTGTCTCGATTGAATTGCAAAAGTATAAAGTTAGATTAATCTAACAAAATTTATTATTTTTAAAAACTTTATTTTTTTCTCATGTTAATATTATTGTTAGTTTTGGTTTATTAAAAAGAATGAAGCCTGATACCATTTTAATTTAATAATTCGCAAATGAATAATTCACTGACAGAAGAAAATTATCTCAAAGCATTGTTTAACATTGCCAATAAAAATGGTGAGGTAAATGTTGCGGAATTATCAAAAAGCCTTGATATAAAAATGCCTACTGTAACCAGTATGATGAAAAAGCTGGCAAAAAAGAAATTAGTATATTATGAAAGCTACAAGCCTTTGCGTTTAACTGAAAAGGGAAAGCGGGAAGCGGGTCTCATAATAAGGAAACATAGGCTTACTGAAATGTTTTTGGTTGATAAGATGAAATTGGGGTGGGAAGACGTACACGATATTGCCGAACAAATTGAGCACATTAAATCTCCTGTTTTTTTTGAGAAGATGGATGAAATGCTTGATTATCCGAAAGTGGATCCACACGGCTCGCCAATACCCGATATCGATGGAAAAGTAGTTCTGAAAGATTACTACAAATTAAGCGATTGCCAGACAGGCGAAGTTGTTACACTTGCTGCGGTAATAAATGCTTCCTCTGAATTTTTGAAATTTTTGAATACACGGGAAATGAGGCTGGGCTTAAAAATTAGGATCAAAGAATTTGAACCTTTTGACAAATCAATAGTGGTAAGTTATGGCAAAAGAAAGGCAGAAGTACTAAGTAGTGTAGCTTCTGCAAGATTACTTGTTGAGAGAGAAAGTTAATGAATATGAGTTCGGATGTTTTTTTCTGAAACTTTGATTTATTTCCTGTAAAAAACGAATAAGAGTTTTGAAACTCATTTAGCCACTTCCATTTTTACTTTTCTATTCTTGATCTTGTGATCTTTTATCAAGTGAAGAAGGTGGTTCATTTTCACCTTTCTTATGGCTGCAAATGAGAAAAAATCTTTCACCTCTATTAACCCAATATCTTCTTTTTTTAACTGTCCTTTATTGGTGAGAAAACCTACGATATCTATTTTATTCACTTTATCTTTTTTGCCTGCAGCGATGAAAAGTGTGGCCCATTTTGGCTTTTCCGGAAGAATATCTTCTTCAGGTAATATTATTTTTTCCACATCTTCATTTATGTATGCCGGCAAATTTTCTTCATCACTCAATATAAGAATAGCAGTGCCACTGGCTTCCATTCTTGCCGTGCGTCCGTTGCGATGTGTAAAAGCATCTTCGGTTTGTGGTAAATGATAATGAATGATATATCGAATGTTGGCAATGTCGAGACCGCGTGAAGCAAGATCGGTAGTTACCAAAACGTTGGTGGTACCGTTTCTGAATTTAGACAAAGCGCTGTCCCTTTGTTGTTGCTCCATTCCACCATGATAAAATTCATTGTAAATCCCTTTTTCAGAAAGCAGGCGGCTTGTTCTTTCTACCGCTTCGCGATGGTTGCAGAATACAATGGTAGAACGATTACCAAGGTAACACATCAGTTTAAAAAGTGTTTCTGACTTATCTTTATCAGACGAAAAAACTGTCTTTATAGCCAATCCTTTTGCTTCTTCTTCGGAAGTTAAAAAATTAATTTTTTCAGGATCTTTTAAACCAATAAAGTCCGGTATTTCCACTGCATCTGTAGCGGAAGTCAGTATTTTTTTCTCAACATTTTTTAAGGATTCAATAATGAATTTCATTTCTTCCTGAAAGCCTAACTCCAAAGATTTGTCGAACTCATCTAAAACCAGAGTAGTAATGGAATCCACAGTAATATTTCCACGGCGAATGTGATCGCACAATCTTCCGGGCGTACCAACTATCACTGCCGGTGGCTGTATCAGGTTGTTTTCTTCTATTTCCCTTTTATGGCCACCATAAGTTGATGAAATTTTATTTCCTGTCCCCATAGTTTTAAAAACCTGTTCTATTTGCATTGCCAGCTCGCGTGATGGAACAACAATAAGTGCTTGTGTTTTTTTATTTTCGTCTTCCAAATTTTCGAGTATGGCTAACAGGAAGGCTAAAGTCTTACCTGATCCGGTATCAGAAAGTAAAATAAAATCTTCATTTTTTTTGTTGGCTTTCAAAGATGCCTCCTGCATTTCATTTAGCCCATCTATTTTTAAATTGACAAGTATATTCGTGAGAGAATAATTTTTTGTTTTCATGAGAGCAAAAGTAGTTGTTAGTTTGTAGTTTCTTAGTTCGAAGTTTTTAGTTCGTAGTTTGTGATCTGCCTGCATCGCCCTGAACTATACCGTTTGAATGTCTGACGATATTCATACAGCAAACGAACTTTTATTTAATATTTCTATTTAGAATATAATTGCTGATTACTTTTAACTCTAATTGTGGGCGGTGAGGACACCGCCCACGGCGCGCCGCCTGGGTTGGTGTCCACCAACCCGCGACAATTTTGGGTGCACCTTTGAAAATTTGAATTCTGATAAAGTTTATTTTTACAACTAATTTGCATGTAATATTATCTTTGAAGTATGCAAAAGAATTATGCACAGTTATTTTTAGGAATCATCATTGGTTTGCTTGTAGGTTTATTTATAGGTAAACAAATATTTCAATCAAACAATTCCACAAATATAAATTCAGTCAATGCAACTTCTAATAACTCAGGAGTGTCTCGTGCACAGAATGAGAATACCAGAATCAATAATTCAATTGATAATAATAATAATACCGGCATACCCCAAAAGGTTTATGAAGTACTGAAATATATTCGCGCCAATCACCATGCAATGCCCGGATATGTGGGTGGCAGAGTGTTTTCAAACCGCGAAAAAATTGTTCCAGAGTTTGATGATAATGATAATCCAATTACTTACCAGGAATGGGATGTGAATCCAAAAGTGCAGGGACAAAACCGTGGAACGGAAAGGATTTTAACAGGAAGCGATGGGCGCGCGTGGTACACTAATGATCATTATCAATCCTTTAAAGAAATTAAATAATTATGAGTGATCACAAGCAAGTATCTTCCTCTTATTTTGTAGAAAATAATACCCGTTATGTTTTTATAGACGGTAATGTTTGTAAATTCATTGATCAATGCTATGCTACTTTGAAACAGCAACTTTCACTGCCTGATTATTTTGGCAACAACCTGGATGCTTTGGAAGAAGTACTTTCTGACCTGGATTGGATAAACGAAGAAAAAATAAAGATCATCATTTTAAATTCAAATGAATTATTAACAAAAGACATATCTAAGAAAAAAGATTTGTTGGAAATATTCAATTCCTCTGAAAATAAAAAGCTGGAAATAATTTATTTGGATAAAAAAATTAATACAAAATAAGCCCTTATTTTTTGGAAGAAATACAACCTCAGATTATCCTAACGAAAGCCTGCTAAATAGGAATATTAAATAAAAGTTGTTTTACTGCTTTTATCTTCTGATCTGTTCTTTCACTTTTTGCAAACTGGCTTACTGGTGATGCTTTTGAATTATTTTTTTTGTAGGAGCCGTGTGCGTTAGGGATTTGTTAATTTGTTATATACATGACGGTAAACCTATTATTGGACTCATAAAAATATTTTGGAAATTGTCACGGCTCATTAAAATTTATTCCAGTTCAAACTTAATTTATGCATCACTGCAAAAACATTTTTGAGTTCGCCATGCAATGGAGATCAAAATTTCACATTTCCCTTAAAATTTAAGGTGCAGTATTTGTGATTACATTTTTAAAAAAATCATGAAAAGCATAAATCTTCAACGATCCATAAAATTTTTATTATCTGCATTCCTGCTTTCATTTCTTCTGTCTCAATGTTCGTCATCAAAAAAAGTAGTTAAGCTAAATTCTGATGAAGTGAAGAATATGGTCAATTCATCTCGGTTTGTTTTTGTAGCCAACAGAGTAACTCCATTGCGGGGTAGAACGAGGTTTCTTACTTCCTATTATGATGTAGTAGTTAAGAAAGATAGTCTTACCACTTTCCTTCCTTTTTTCGGACGTGCTTTTCAGGCGCCAATGGATCCATCTAAAGGAGGCATTCAATTTATTTCTACCAATTTTACTTATAATGTGACTACAAAAAATAACAATGAGTGGGATATAATCATTAAGCCTAATGACTATGCAGACGTGCAGCAGTTGTATTTTAATATCTTTGATAACGGAACAGCCAATTTGAATGTAGTCAATACACACAGAGACCCTATTTCATTTTCAGGACATATTGAAAAAATAAAAGAATAATTTGTTACATGGATCAGCAAACCGGAAAATACATATTAATCGCAGGCTTGATAATAGTATTGGCAGGTATCATCATTTATTTTTTTCATGATTATTTTAAGTGGGTAGGAAAGCTGCCCGGGGATATAAGAATTGAAAAAGGGAATTTCCGGTTTTATTTCCCCTTAGTGACGATGATTATTGTAAGCATTGTAATTACAATACTCATCAATATCTTTAAAAGATTTTTCTAACAATATTTTAATGGATTGTCTTCCTACCGGAAATATAGGCTACTTTACTGTGAAGTTCCATTTGACATAAAAAATAAATTCAAATGAAGAGATGTTCATCAAAGATTTTTATTTTATTCAAATTTGCTTCGACTACTTTATTTTGATCTAAAATGAAAAAATAATTTTATGAAAAAAAATTTTCTTCTCACAGCACTTTTATTTTTTATTAGTGTCGGTCTTTTAAATGCCCAGCAATTATACATGCCGCGCAATATCACTAAAGCATTCGAAAACGGAACCCGTTCTTTAGATGGAAGTCCCGGAAAAAATTATTGGCAAAATGAAGGGAAATATGATATTAATGAAACCCTAAATCCTGAAACGAAGATTGTATCAGGCGTTGAAAAAATTATTTATTCCAACAACAGTCCTGATACTTTGAAAATGCTTGCTATTCGTTTTGTAAATAATGTACATAAGCCCGAAGCGCCGAGAGTTAATTATGTGAGTGATAATTTTTTTACAACCGGGCTGGATATTACTTCTTTCTCTGTTAATAATGAGCAATATGATATTGACAGTAAAAATTGGGGAACTGTGGCTACAGTCAGTTTGAAACAACCATTATTGCCACATTCATCGGCAGAGTTAAATATTGCCTGGAACTATCCCTTGTCCAAACAGGATGGACGCGAAGGGCAGGTTGACAGTACCACTTTTTATGTTGCCTATAGTTATCCGCGCATTTCGGTTTATGACGATTACAATGGATGGGATTTGCTCCCTCACAATCTCGGGCAGGAATTTTATAACGATTTTAATGATTATCGGTTATCAGTGAAAGTGCCGAAAGATTATGTGGTATGGGCTACAGGCAATTTTCTGAATCCTGACGAAGTGTTGCAACCTGCCATAGCAAAGCGTTTGAAAGAATCTTATAATTCCAATAATGTAATTCATATTGCTGAGTTCAATGAAATGATGCAGCATAAAGTAACAATTCAAAATGATTGGAACACCTGGAAATTTAGCGCCAACCATATTACTGATGTTTGTTATGCAGTAAGTAAAAATTGTGTTTGGGATGCATCAAGCGCTTTAGTTGACTCAAAGAATAATCAAAGGGCCGGCATACAGGCTGCTTATAATGATACTGCCAAAGATTTTCACCATTATGTAAAGTGGGGGCAACATTCATTAGAATATTTTTCCAAAGAATGGCCAGGTGTAATTTTCCCCTTTCCAAAGATTACCTCTTTCCAGGGACATGCCAATATGGAATATCCGATGATGGTAAATGATGCTACCACTAATGATTTCAGGGATGCAGAAATGACACAGGATCATGAAATTTCGCATAGTTATTTTCCTTTTTACATGGGCACGAATGAAAAAAGATATGCGTATATGGATGAAGGTTGGGCCACTACTTTCGAATACCTGATCTCAGTTGATGAATTTGGAAAAACTTATGCTGATTCAAACTATAGAAGCTCCCGCATCAGCAGCTATATTCAGGATCCATCTACGGAAGAAGATCAGCCGATCATAACCATGTCCTCACAACTAAGTGGAGTAGGATATAGTAGGAATTCTTATGGCAAAGCTTCTTTAAGCTATCTCGCTCTAAAAGACATGCTCGGTGATACCACTTTTAAAAAAGCGCTGCATTATTATATGGATGAATGGCATGGCAAACACCCAATTCCATGGGATTATTTTAATTGCATGAGCACGGGCGCAGGCCAAAATCTGAACTGGTTTTTTAAGAACTGGTTTTTTACCAATAATTATATTGATCTGAAGATAGACACCATTAAAAAGGAAAATGATTTTTACACGATTAGCGTAAAAAATGTAGGTGGCTTTGCAATCCCTTTCGATTTAAAAATTACTTATTCTGATGGACAAATATCCTTGCTGCATGAAACATCTGCAATCTGGAAAAATAATGAAAAGGAACAATTATTTAAAATTTCA
>DASSHD010000539.1:0-4651 GCA_035693085.1 Hanamia sp.
ATCACTTCAGGAGATTTTAACAGGAAATATATTCAGAATAAAATTGATAAAATAATGCTCGAAAAGCAATATGAAAATATAGAAACGAAAAAGAAAGTTGAAAAATTTATAAAAATTAATAAATACAGGTTGCCTTTATATAATTATATTAACGGCTCCATGAAGCACGAATTAAGATACAAACCTTTTCACGCTGTAAAGAACTTATTCGTTAAAAGTACCTTTTATATTTATTCATTATTGTTTTGAAATCCATTCTCATCATCGTCCCCTTCGATAACATCTACCCGCCCATGAATGGCGGCATGCAAAGATGTTTTCATATTATGCACCAATTGGCAAAGCATTTTGAATTAACGGCTATTATTCACCAGGATAAAAAAAGTTTTTTGAAATGTGTGGAAGAGTTTCCTGCAATGGCTGAAGCCAAAATTTTCAGCACCCAGGGCGTGGAAGTAAAGGATGCACTTAGTTTATTTTCGGACAGATTGGAAAACGCTTTAAGGTCAAGATGGTACCAAAGGGAACTGAATCGTCCTGCAGATGGGAGCTTGATAAAATATTATTCTATTCTTACTCAACTTTTAAAGAGCAAAAAATTTGATGCCATCATCCTTGAAAACCTGGCTACTTTAAATGCCGTGAAAATTATCCGCCGTTACGATAAAGAAGTAAAAATAATTTACAATGCGCACAACGTAGATTCCAATCTTGCCAAAGCTGCTTTTGACAGAAAAGAAATTTCATTGGGGCAATTACAAGGTTATCATGATTTTGAAAACAATTTATATAAAAACGTGGATGCCATTTTTACCTGCAGCGACGATGACAGGAAAATATTTGAAGAAATGAATAGGGGCCAGTTAAAAGTCTTTGTGGTTCCCAATGGTGTGAACATTCCGGAGAGAAAATATGACGAGGCAGTAAAGGAACAAATACCACGATTTCTTATTTTCTGCGGAAGCCTCTGGTCGGTTCCCAATGCTGAAGGATTGTATTGGTTTTGTAAAAAAATATGGCCACTCATTTTAAATGAATTTCCGGGTTTGAAATTATTAGTGGTGGGGATTGGTACGCTTCCGGGAAAATATTCCGAAGCATATAATACGCCTTCCATTGAATTTTCAGGGGTAGTTGAGGATGTCAAACCGTGGTATAATAAAGCCGCTATTTCTGTGGCGCCGTTACTAACAGGCAGTGGAACAAGGTTAAAGATCCTGGAGGCGATGGGAATGGGTGTGCCGGTAATTTCAACGTCAATCGGGGCAGAAGGAATTGAATTCACAAATGGGAACCAAATTCTTATCGCAGATGCAGAAAAAGAATTTGCCAATACAGTTATTCAATTATTAAATGATAAAGAAAAAAGAATTTCAATATCCAAAGCAGCGAGAAAACTGGCAGAAGAAAAATACGACTGGAATGTAATTGGACAAAATATGGCCTCATTTATTAATAATGCTTTTATTCCAAAGATTAGTTAATTGAGACTAAAAAATACAGGCAAAATTACAGTAATACCTGTAAGCGGGTTGGCGAATCGGTTAAGAGTTGTTGCCACCTCAATAAAACTGGCCAGGGAATCTAATAAGAAAATTAATATTTATTGGCAAGCGAATAAATACCTTAATGCCGGATTTAATGATTTGTTTATTGCGCCGGGGAGTTATGTGGTAAAAAAACCGCCGTTTAAATATTCGATATGGCTTATAATGAAATCTCATTCTGTAAAATTAAATCGGCTAAGTAAATGGTATTTGAAGTTATTTAAGTTTGATTATATTTTCTTAGATGCAATGGCCCCGATGGTTTGGCGCAATAAAATAGACTTGCAAAAGGAAGTGGATCAATATGAAGACGTATTTATTTGTAGTTGCCAGGAGTTAAATTATTTTGATTTAGAAGATTATAAACTTTTTGTTCCGAAGGATGAGTTAATGAAAAAAATAAACAGTATATCGAATATGTTCAGACCTAATACCATTGGGATACATATACGTTCTACCGATAATGAAATGGCCAAACAGCATAGCCCTTTTAATATTTTTCTGGAGAAAATTAATGGGGAAATTAGTATTGACCCGAATGCTTCCTTTTTTATCTCAACGGATAATGAAGAATACCAAAAAGAGTTGTTAGAGGAATTTGGGAGTGATAGAATAATATTTAATGCAAAAGAATTTCGGCGGGATGTTTCTAAGGGTATTAAAGATGCGGTGATAGATTTATTTTGCCTTGCTAAAACGTCCAGGATATACGGGTCCTACAATAGTTCATTTTCTTGGGTTGCCGGAAGGATAGGTAATGTTCCTGTTGAGATATTAAAGAAGTAAGTAAAAAATATTTATTTTCTCGACTTTTCGTTTCGTGAGGCACAAATCAAAGAATACAGGAATTGAGTATTAGATGGAGGAACAATATTTTTTTAGCGGCGAGGAACGTCTTTTTACTTAGAGAATTATTAGTTTTTTGATATAAAGAAAACAAAGGTTATTGATATAACAAACTGGAAGCGGCAGGTGACAAAATATGACTCGGAATGTAATTGAAGTGTCTTTTTTGATTTTTATAAAAATAATGAATTAACTAATACCCTTTATTTATGATGAGGTTGCTGGAAGAAATCCTTGATACAAAAAAAATGGAAACTGATTCTAATGGTAATACAGTGACCATTAATTCAATTACTCCAAAAGGACAGGGATATTTTTTACAGAAAATATATGATAAAATAAAGCCGGAAAAATCACTGGAAGTAGGATTCGCATTTGGTATTTCAACTTTATTTATTTTAGAAAAATGCCTGGAACATAAGCGGGAAAACGGATGCCATATTGTAATAGAACCTTTTGATTGGGGGAATGCCGCGATCTATAATATTCAAAAAGCGGGACTGGAAAAATATATTGACATACGCAAAGAACTTTCTGACAGGGTTTTACCAGCTATGTATTTGAGGAATGAGAGGATACAATTTGCTTATGTAGATACTACTAAAGTATTTGATATAGTATTACAGGATTTCTATTTTATTGATAAAATATTGGATATAGGTGGAGTCGTTATTTTTGATGATGCCACTACCCAGGGGATTAATTTGGTTATGAGATTTATTAAATCTCTTCCACACTATGAAGTTTTTGATAAATATGAAAAATTAGAAGTAAGTAAAAAGTATTTGATAGGGGAAAGGATATTCGAAAAACTAATTGAGGCAGTTCCATTTAAAAAAAGATTTATGAGTAATTTATCTCTTAAAACCAGCCGTGAATTAGCATTAAATTATCGTTGTATTGCATTTAAAAAAATTGATATTGATAAAAGAAATTGGGATTGGCAGGCGCCTTTATAGATTGGTTACATGAGAGAAAGATCAGGAATTAGCTCTTTGGTAAGTGTTTTAATGACTTCATTCAATCGCGAAAAATATATTTCGTTTGCCATTGGAAGTGTACTGAAATCCACTTATACTAATTTTGAATTGATCATTGTGGATGATGCTTCTACAGATGAAACTGTTAACATCGCAAAAAAATATGCAGCTAAGGATAACAGGATACGAGTTTATGTAAATCAGAAAAACCTGGGTGATTATCCAAACCGGAATAAAGCGGCATCATATTCCACAGGAAAGTACTTAAAATACGTGGATAGTGATGATTATATATATCCACAAGGTTTGGAAATAATGGTAAACAGCATGGAACAGTTTCCGGATGCAGGATTTGGACTGTGTTCAATAAAGCCGGATGCAGAAAGACCTTTTCCTTTTATGCTGAATGCCAAAGAAGCCTATGAATATCATTTTTTTGGACCGGGCTTATTTCACAAAGGGCCGCTTACGGCTATTTTTTTGAAATCCGCTTTTGATGCGGTCGGTGGTTTTAAGGAAAAAAGAATGATCAGTGATATAGATATGTGGCACCGGCTGGCATTACAATATCCTGTAGTATTGATGCCGGATGGATTAGTATGGCAAAGAAAACATGCAGAGCAGGAACTAAAAGATGCGCATCATTATATTATTGACGGAGCAAAAATTAAATGGAATTATTTATTGGATGACAGATGTCTGTTAGTAAACGAACAAATAAAGAAGATTCGTAAAATGCGTATTGAAAGGTATGCAGGATTTGTGTTGTCAGGGTTAAAACGGGGGAATTGGAATCAGGTGAAGATTTACTGGCAATGTCTTATTGATACTTTGAAAATAAAAGTTTGAACTTCCGGTCGGGCCGCTTGCCTTTTGGCAGCCTGACCGATAATTCAGTAAGTGGAAGCAACATCATCAATAACTTTTTCATGTATGGGTCAGGCCGGGGAAAGAAACCGGCCCGACTCTTTTGAGCCGGTCGGGCCGCTTGCCTTTTGGCGGCCTGACCGATATATCAGTAAGTGGAAGCAACATCATCAATAACTTTTTCATGTATGGGTCAGGCCGGGGAAAGAAACCGGCCCGACTCTTTGAGCCGGACGGGCCGCTTGCCTTTGGCGGCCTGACCGATAAATCAGTAAGTGGAAGCAACATCCTCAATAACTTTTTTCATGTATGGGTCTGGCCGGGGGAAGAAACCGGCCCGACCCTTATGAGCCGGTCTGGCCGCTTGCCTTTGGCGGCCTGACCGATAATTCAGTAAGTGGAAGCAACATC
>DASSHD010000540.1:0-4564 GCA_035693085.1 Hanamia sp.
AGGAGCTATAAAAGCCCCTCATCAGCAAAAGAATAATACCCCTCGCTGGTGACGATGACGTGATCTATCACTTTTATATCAAGATACATCCCAGCTTCTTTAATCTTTCTTGTCAATTCTTCATCGGCTCTGCTTGGTTTAAGGTTGCCCGATGGATGATTGTGAGTTAAAATTATATTACAGGCATTTGATTTTAAAGCCGCTGTAAAAACCAATTTCGGGTCTGCAACAGTTCCCGTAACTCCTCCGGTTGACAACTCATAGATTCCTAAAACCCTTTGAGCCCGGTTTATTAAAACAACTTTAAACTGCTCTACAAATTCAATCTTGTTTTCATCCCAGGTTTGTAATAATAATTGATAACATTCTTTGGAAGATTTTACCAATGGCCTTTCAAGAGATTTTACTTTGTTTTTGTAAATCAATTCAACTTCTGACACCATGTTTAATGTGAATAAATTCATTTGCTGTTCCATAACATTTCATTTTAAAGATTTAAAAAATTAATTATGGAACCTCTACCGCCTTTTGGCGACCAAGGCAATGAAGCAACGGAATAAATGATGGCTTTGTGCCGTGGGTTTGTGTTTATGCCGGAATTTCATTGCCGCCACGGAGACAAATGGTGAACTTTGTGGGAGAATTAATGAAGAAATAATAAAACTCCTTCTAAAATGTTCTATATCAATTTTAAATGAACTCAATAAATTTTAATTGTAAAATATTGCATTAAACCAACGAGCCACGCCTTAAAGCGCGGCTCGTTTTCGGCCTTTAACAGTAATGAAAAAAGGGGTAAGGTCTTCAACTTACCCCTTAAAACTTTAATTTAAAAACTCTGTCTCCTTTGCAAAACTTTCACAAAGTTGAAATGCTTTTTGTGTCCTTAATTGTCCGGTACCCCCAAGTAATAAGGATTTCAGTTTAGCTTCTTCATTTTTGTAAGTCCTTATATTTTGAAAATAGCCGGTCACCGCATTATAAGCGCCAAATAAACTGCCTTTGGTAGTTTCTAATTGCTGTGTTTCATTTGTCAAAGCATACTCAAAAGCTGCATCGGTCATATTTTTAAAACAGGTTGATAATTCATCCTCTTTTCCAGCCTGTATATTTTGCAACACTTCTTTGTTAGGTACCAAAGCCATTTGAATCAGCTTTTTTACTTCGGGGTCTGTAATACGAATTTTAGCCCATTGATTAAAAATTCCTTCCAGTTCATTACTTAATTGATTGCTAATACCCATTAATTTGTGGGCTTCTTCCAAACGTTCCTTTGCATTGGCGGTATGCCTGATTTTTAAGGCATTGCTATGGTTGCGGAGGGCTGCATTTAAAGTATTATTGCAAACAATTCTTACGGGTGTAAAAGCTGCTGTAATGCTGCCGCTACCATCATGCGAAGTAGTTAAAAACAAATACTGCTCAATCAAATCATCATTACCCACTTTAATATAGTTCGGCAATTTAGCGGTGATAAAAATTCGTTCTCCTTTACCCAATGCTCCGGCGGTTTCATAGTAAACTCCATCGCCGCCAACGATTGAATCAAAGAAACTGAAAGCATCAATATTTTGCACCACTTCATAATCTTTACCAACTACTCCTAACACCTGATTGGTATCGGTACGCAAGGTTGCGTAATAATCAGGTACAACGATTTGCGGATTTTCATATTCGTTGCGTTGAGTATAAAGTTTTTGTTTCTCTACTTTGTAGTCCAATCCGGCAAATTTTATTGCCTCTTTACTGGTCGGGTATCCTTCTACTATTTGCCCCAGGCCATGCCAGGCTTTTTCTTTTACTGAAAAGAAACTGTGTTTGCCTGTTTGTTCATTGAAATTTAAATTGTGTGACATGATTGTAAGTTTTAAATTTTGAAAATAATTTTTTTAAAAACGGGCATCTGCATTTTACCAATGCCCGTTTGCTTTCCGTCCTAAAATGGCAAATCGTCTGCAGGTACTGCAACTGCTTCGGCATTTGTTTTAATGACTGTTTCATTTTTTACACCTGCCCTTCCGTGTAGTTTGATTGTGTTTACATGAAAGGTTAATGCGGCTTTGGCCTCTCCATCACTGGCTTTGTAAGCGTTCACACCAACACGTCCTTGCAACTCTACCAATGTACCCTTTGTCAGATAGGGTGCAATTCCGGGATTTACCCAATAATCGCATTGTACATAGGTTACAATTTTTGTTATTTCCGCACTGCCTTTTGCTTTGTAACTATCATTGATGGCTACACTAAAGTTGACTACCTGTTTGTCATTTTTCAGGGTGCTGATTTTTGCATCACCTGTTAATCTTGCTGTCATTTCCATGATTGTAAAATTTAAATGTTTAATAAATGTTTAAAGCCGGAATTAATCGGTGTAGGGCGGGGTATCGCAGGCTTTGCAGCCACCTGGTATATCGCATCAAGAGTTTGGGGGCATATTTACAGGGCAGAACCTATTGATTTCTACCCGCTCTTCAGACCATTTGTTATAGGCTTTGCCGTACTCATTTTTCCATCAGTTATTACGATGATCAATGGAGTCTTGCAGCCAACTGTTACAGCAACTGCAGCTATGGTTGATAATTCGGATAAAGCCATAGCACAACTTTTAAAACAAAAAGAAGATGCGATAAAAAAAACAACTGTCTGGCAAATGTATGTAGGCGAAAATGGAGATGGAGACCGTGATAAATGGTATGCCTATACTCATCCGGATGACCCCAATGCTGATAATGAGGGATGGATTTCTTCTATCGGCAATGACATCCGTTTTGCAATGTCCAAGGCTTCCTACAATTTTCGAAATTCCATCAAAGAGTGGATGAGTGAAGTGCTGCAGGTGCTGTACATGGCCGCAGCTCTTTGCATCAATACGATTCGTACTTTTTATTTAATTGTATTGGCCATTCTGGGGCCACTCGTATTTGGACTGGCAGTTTTTGACGGTCTCGGCCACACGCTTATGGTATGGGTGGCACGTTACATAAATGTTTTCCTGTGGTTACCGGTTGCTAATATTTTCGGATCCATCATTGGAAAAGTTCAGGAGAAAATGATTGCCCTTGATATTCAGCAAATCAATTCTTCCGGGGATACATTTTTCTCTTCAGCTGATACAGCCTATCTCATTTTCATGATCATTGGCATCATTGGTTATTTCACGGTGCCTTCAGTGGCAAACTACATCGTTAATGCAGGAGGCAGTAATACACTTTTGTATAAAGTAAGCAATGTATTTTCTTCTACTGCTTCATCAACGATGAACAGGATTTCTTCAGGCGCCGGAATGGTGGCTGATTCCATGGGAAGTGCAGCAAATAAAATGAGTGGCAGTATAAGCAGTAATGGAATATCCGATGGCTATTTTAAAGATAAATTAAGTGGTAAATAAATCTTATTCAAAAGGGATAAAAAAATAATCATGTTCAGACAGGCAAAAAATATTGAGACAGCTTTCAGGCAGGTAAGGAACTTTTCATTTTTAGTGATTGTATCCAGTGTTATGATTTGCTTCTATGTTATTTACAATAGTTATAAAGCAACTACGGCTTTTGAGTCAAGAATTTATATTCTCGCCAATGGCAAAGCGCTCGAAGCTTTTGCAGGTGACCGCAGAGAAAATATTCCGGTAGAAGCAAGAGATCACGTAACGATGTTTCATCAATATTTCTTTTCCCTGGACCCCGATGATAAAGTCATACAAGCCAATATTACCAAAGCTTTGTACCTCGCCGATGGGTCTGCTAAAAGAGTATATGAAAGTTTAAAAGAAAATAATTATTACGCAGGAATTATCTCGGGGAATGTAAGCCAGGAAATTAATGTGGACAGTGTATCCCTGAATATGAGTTCATATCCATATTATTTCCGATGCTATGCAACAGAAAAGATCACACGACCCAGCAGCATTACAACCCGTAGTTTAATTACAGAAGGTTTCCTGCGTAATGTATCAAGGTCGGATAATAATCCGCATGGATTTTTAATTGAAAAATGGAATACGATTGAAAACAAAGATCTGAGAACAGAAAACCGTTAAATATGAAATTATTTCGGAAACAGAAAAGAAAACAGCGGGAATTGCCTCCTTTCCTTATAAGGCAATTGCTTTATCTGAACAATAAACTACATGTGTTTGCCGCCTGGTTACAACAAAAAACAAATGGGTTTTCATCTAAAAAAATAAAAATACTTTTTTTAATTTTTTGTTTAACCTTCCTTAGTGTAAGCATCATAGTTATGTTCCAGAGTTTCAAAAGAGATAACAGGAATCTCTATAATATCAGCCCGATTCGGGTAATACCACTTTTAAAAGAGCAAAGGATCCGGCCTTTTATTAATGAACAGGAGCTTAAAAGAATTCACGGCTTCAAAATATACCTTGATAGTTTACAAACTACTGCCACGGGAAAATTGAAATTCGATAGTCTTGTTTCTGCCCGGCCACATTTAACCGATACTATTAATTATTTAGAAAACCTATATTATGAACAACAAACAAACGGAAAGTAAAATTCTTTCCCCGGCTTTTTTACGCAAAAGAAAAATGTTGCTGGTCCTTCCGGCA